>NZ_VDAS01000029.1:0-52468 GCF_019584165.1 Enterobacter sp. EC_64 | reverse complement strand
AATAGCCTAAATAGGCTGATTCGATGTGTTTGCGGGAAAAAAATCGGCCCAGATCCGCGAAATTTTAATCAGCGAGTCAGCTTGGGAAGAAATGACCTGCTTATTCGCACCTTCCTTAGCATCCAGTGTGAACCCAGCTGCTGTCTGATCAGTTGGTACAGACGAGACGAGATCATGTTCAATTGCGGAATGCTGATGGATATTGCTCGAGACAGATGAGGTATCCAGCCCCAAACTTGAATAAATCTTCTCAAGCTGTTTGATTTCGGCAGGCGCTATTGTCCCATCCGAACAGGCAACACTAACGATAACCTTACCCACAGCAGCTTTTTCCGCGGCCCCCATCAACTCAATCCTGCTTTTCATTCCTGTCATATTGGCTGGGGTATGAAGTTGCCACGTTAAATACGCATGTAGAGAGCGTTTTTCATCATCGGTGAAGCCAGGATTGTTGTTGATGGTATTCTCAAGCACTTTCTGTTCAGCTTGATCAAGAGAATCGTCAATCAAGGCGACCATCGCCCCTAATCTGAGCGTCATTACGGCTGAGATAAATTCAGGAGAAGGTGAGAAGCGTCCACCTTCGGCGGCAGGGAATAGAACAAGTGTCCCATCAACATCCGCCTTCACATGGTGATAATACGGGTCAGGTGCCAGACCGTAACCCATCTTCAGAGCAAAGGCCTGCATCAAATCGGCCTCTTTTTTATTGATCTTATTGGGGCAACTGGCATTCATATGTGCCCAAAAGTCAGCAACTGAGACTAACCCCTCCTTGACGAGGATCGCCTCATCAGCCCAGCGTTTGAATGAGCTTAATATTTTTTCTGTGCTTTCATTAATGATCTCTGAAGGGAGCAACATAATTGCAGCCGTATCATTGACTGACGTACCTTTCCTACCAAGGTAGCGACTATAAGCATCAAGTTCATCCGTACATATGTCGGCAAGAGCCATAATTTTCTGGACAGGGCTCTTCAACGCTCTTGGATCAGGCAGGTCGGGAACAGGAAGTCGAACACCTCGCAAACTAGGACTTGCTGGTGTGTAATCTAACCTTAGGCGCGTTTTATTCGCCTTAACGACCATCCCTTCACCATATTTGAGGGTGTAACGCCGTTTGAAAAGCGCAGCAAACTCTTTAGCACAGCGGCGAGCCGGGGTACGCAGCGAATACTCGGTGTGGTTTATTACCCAGTTCAACGCCAGTTCAGCTGATACAGGAACTCCTTCATGTACAGTTTTTGCCAGAGCCAGCTTAAATTGCATGCTGTTGCTGAAACCTGAATTGCTATCGAGCTCAGTGGCTAAGCCCATGTTCGGGCGCAGAATAGACATGGCTTCGAGTAATTGGGTCGAATATCCACGGAAGGAGCGGTTCTCAATGAATACCGATCTTAACCGAGCGACTTCATTGAACAGATTACGGAACTCAGCATCAGGGAATTTTGGGTCAGTTGAATCTACGAGCGCTTTTCTTTCCAGGCCGTAGAGGTAGATAAAAACATAGCCGATAGGACACGATGGATCAGACCTATCGCTGGCAAGCCAACTGACATACGCACCGCGTGCTTCTGGGGAAAGAGAGGAAAAACTGGGCCAGTATCCTAATGAACTGTCCTCGTAAAGATAAGAAGTAGGTTTTATCTTACATGTGTCATCAATTAATGATGCCTCACTTCCATCGTCATAATAGCCGCCTGATTCCTGACCGGAGGGCTTCATACGTTGCCCCACGTAAATGTGGCCACCGCTAATTGCTACACCAGCTACAGTTATCATCTCACCCGGAAGTACCCATCGAGCTAGTGCACCTGCTGACTTTGAGGTATTCCTGTAATGATTGGTTGTCACCTGAAGTTCAAGACCCCGGCCACCGCTCAATGTAAAAGTTGCAAGGTTATCGTCTTCACTATCATCGTTTCGCACAACCGCCTCCTTTTTCTTGATGTCAGCAATCCATTCTTTAGGCGGTGCTTTGACGGTCCTTGAAACAAGAGACTCGGTGGATCTATGCTTTTTCTTTTTGAAAAACAACAAATAAACAACATAAATCGCCGCTAAAAATATCCATAACTCCATGAGAAGCAACCTTAAAATAACTTTTCACATATACCGGGCCGATGTTTATGAAAAATATGGCAAGAGGATTAGTCTTAAAATAATACATCTAAATCGCATGGGTTAAAAACAAAATGCGTCAAAAATTAAAGCATTGATTGAATTGAAAATAATTATCGATTAAGCATTTCTAACAAGAAATGAATCTTAAAGGGAGTGAAGTTGTGCTTGGCTCTTAGCCGTATTCACACCAGCAGGAGGCGAAGATTCAGGTTCCAAGACCTCAAATATATAGGGGATAGTTGGCTTTTCAGGTTGGGATAGCTTTTTCGTTATAACAAAATGGATGTTTGAGAGACTATCTAAATATTTCTTAGATCGGTCCATTTATCCCCATAACATCTGACCAAACATACACTGCAAATTGACTCGATTTCCAAATTTTCTGTCCTAAATTTGTTCCACAGAAAAGTAAAGAAGGTAGGAGTGGTGTGTAATTACTTGATATGACTGGTGCCGATAATAGGAGTCGAACCTACGACCTTCGCATTACGAATGCGTAAAGTGATCTAATAAAATCAATACTTATCGAATTTAAATGGATTTTTTGCCACAATATCGCCACAGTTCGTTAGGAATCAGGTTGAAATGGCGACTATACGCAAACGTGGTAACTACCAATGGGAAGCTCAGATCCGTAAACGTGGTTTTCCCTCCCAAACCAAAACCTTTAACACTAAAGTGGAAGCAGAGGCATGGGCCAAAATGATCGAGTCAGAAATGGCGAGAGGTGTTTGGCTCAGCCGGAGCGAAGCGGAATCTACAACACTGTATGAAACCCTAACGCGCTATGAAAAAGAGATTGTTCCCGGCAAAAAAGGAGCAGTGCAAGATCATTCCTTAGTGCGGATACTAAAAGGTACTCAGCTGGCGAAAAACTATATGGCCAGCATCAGGAGCGCTGATGTCGCCAAACTCAGGGATGAATGGTTGAAAATCTATGCTCCTGCAACCGTTTTAAGGCGTTTGGCGTTACTTTCTCACGTATTCAACGTTTCGCGTAAAGAATGGGGCATGGAAAGCCTGCTTAACCCTGTAGAAGCCATTCGCAAACCCCAACCCAAGAACGCCAGAACTAGGCGCCTGGAAACGCAGCCAGTACTTTCAGAGAAAACCGGTGTTACGTCAGGAAAGGAAATAGCTAACGAGATCGAACATATTATCGCCGCAACACATTCCGTAGTATTGCCAGCAATCATTCTTCTGGCGTTAGAGACAGCCATGCGCCGTAGCGAGATCGCAGAACTACGCTGGCGCTTTATCGACCTTGAGAAGCGAGTTGCACATTTACCAGATACTAAGAATGGGAATGCCCGCGATGTCCCCTTATCAACGAAAGCAATAAAAATGCTCTCCAATCTCAAGGAACACGCTAAACTTGGGACTGACAAGGTTTTCAATATGCGTGCGGACGCGATAACTCAAGCTTTTGACCGAGCTGTAAAGCGAGCCCGAGAAAGGTATGTAGAAACTAATCCACACTGTGATGACACTTTCCTAAAAGATCTGAGATTTCATGACCTGCGGCATGAAGCCACTTCTCGACTTGCGGTAATCTTCCCCATGCATGAGTTGACAAAAATAACGGGACATAAAGACCCCAGGATGCTTATGCGCTATTATCATCCAAAGGCTGAAGATTTGGCAAAAAAATTAGACTAACAACCTAAGAGAAAAAAAATGCAATTTTTGAAAGATTTAATCTCTAGTATGTATAAACACATTGACACCAGAATAAATAGTCCAATCTTAGGTACATTGAGTGCTATATTTGTAATTTTATACTGGGATAAATTCACATTGCTATTTTGGGGAACTGGAACAATCGACTCCAGAGTCACTCAATTTAAATTATTCTTAACTGGGATTACCACTTCAGAATATTTATTGATAGCATTTCTGATACTAGCATATTTATTTTTATTACCCTTAATAAATTATCTTACTGGGTTAATTCAAGGTGAGATAGAACACATAAGATATTGTTCTAGCATTAATCAAAAAGTAAAAAAAGAGAAAGAAAGAGCAAGGCTTATTAACTCAAAATATAAGGCTGAGCATGAGAGTGAAATTGCAGCTCAAGAAATCATCGAAGAAATAGCATTTAGCAATGAAAGAATCGAACAACAAAAAACACTAACTGAAGATATAAAGGAACGCTCTAAAGCATCCTCGGTAATTATTAAAGCGATGTACGAAAAATCTCAGAAAATGAAAATTGAACTGGAGACTTCTATCAAAGAAAAACAAGCAACAGAAATCAAACTCTCACGAGAGGCTATGAGCAGAGAGAGAGAAAAAATGAGCTATGACAAACTGAAATATCAAATCGAGGAAAAAAAGAAAATATCACAACTTTCCTCAGCCTTCTATTTAATTAATAAACTTGACTTAATACTTACTGCTGATTCAATTAAAATCTCGCTTTCGGGTTTAGGCGCAGTAATCGCTAGTGTTTTTGGATACACATCTTTTACAAAATTACTCGAAGATGAAAATTTCAACACAGATTCTTTAGAGGCGATTGATTATATAATTTACTCAGAAAGTTTAATAGCGGATATTAAATCAATAATCGAAGACGAAAATATTGATGAAGATATTGACAGCTACACTTTATTTGAACATTTACAGAATATATTCGAAGAGGATCTCAATATAAAAATCCTTACAAAAGATGAGGTCAGTGAAAAAATACGTGACAATCTTGAGGAAAATGGTATGTACGACTTGATTCATTGTGATGAAGTAAGTGGTAGCATAGCAGAAACTAACGCTTACTTTGACTATGTAGAAAACCTGCAAATTATAGACAGCGAACTCACTGATGAATCGTTTAAAGTCAAGTTCGAGTGCATCCTTTCAGGAACCACTCATGAAGACAAGCCTTATTGCGGTGAAGAAATTGATGTCTCCTTTACAAATAAAAGTAAAATCATACTAGGCAAGTTTGCTATAGGAGAAGCAGAAATTGAAGAGATTGGGAGTTCTGTGAAAGACTATCATGAAGAAGATGATTACGAACCTCAAGAAATCAGTAGTACAGTTAATGAAAAAAAACACGATAATGAGTTTTGAATAAATGAATTCAATATATGATAAGCGTACTAAAGCTTTCAAGAAAGCGGAGGCGAGTTTATATTTATCAAACAAAGATCCGCGAGGGTTACCATACTATGAACTAATAAAGAGCAAGGTCATTAATGGAGAATTGACTTATGAAGAAGCTAGACTTGAGGTATTTAACTATTACACTGGAAAATCAAAATAAAAGAAAGGCTAACCTTTGTTAGCCTCTTTCTAATTACTAATAATTAAACCTATAATCATTTATTGCTTTCTTTAGCTTTTCAATTTGTTTGGACGCATCTTCTGAATCATAAATTCCGGTAGCAAAATAATAGTCTTCAATGCACAGAATATTTATCAAGGGATCATAGAGTTTTTTTACAAATTCATTATTTTTGTCGGAAAAAAGGATTTTTAGCCCTTCCAAAACTAAGCTATTATAATCAACCATTATCCACCTCCTTACAGGTGTTTAGTGGAAGCGTCAGTTAACGTTACCGCGCTAACTGACGCGCCTAAATCAAGATTTTTTACTGCCAGTAAAACTATCACCCTCAAACTCATCCTGTTCGTGGTTACTCTGACGATCGGCTGTGTGTTTACGTATTTGATTCGCTATTTCCCCACCAACAGTCTGTTGTGTTCGGATAGAATTAGCACTTCCCTTCATCATCTGATACTCCGAAGCTCCGTTAGACAGCCCGCTCGCCATGTGAGAAGCCATGCGGCCAGCTCGTGAGAATGATGAAGCAAACCCCTGGCTTCCTCCGCTGACGCTACCTGTATTACTCCCTGCAGAAGAACCACCGGAACCGCCTGATGGTTGTCCTCCAGAAGTATCTACGGAACCGGTATCTTCCCCTCCGCCAAATCCTCCACCTGAACCACCTTTATCACCAGAACCAGATTCTTCGGCCATCGCCGCTTGTGCAGATTCAAATGCTGCTTTTAGAGCGGAAGCACCACCACTGACTTGAGCTGTAGCACTCATTGCCATTGTCCCAGCGCCACTGATTGCAGTAGTAGCAGCGCCAGTAATCATACCTGCTCCAAAACCACCGTTCCCTTGTAAGGACGCTCCTCCAACAACGCCTGATAACAACAACGGTAATTTATTCGTCAATACTAAAAGAATAATTGACGCCAGAAGTAAAACAATAAGACTATTAAGATCAGGAATATCATTTTTAATAATAGAAAAATACTGATCTATAAATGATTGCCCAATCCCAATGATTAATGTCATCGTAAATAACTGGATACCAATCGATAATACTGTGCGTAAGTAATTTATTGCTATATCAGAAGTCCATTTCGAGCCACCAAACCCAAGCAAAATAACTCCTGCATAACACAACACCCATGCAGAAACTAACATTATTAGCATATTTATCGCGATAAGCGCCATTACTACTAATACTATTATCGCGACGGTTATCATAATGGTCGAAATCATTGGAGACCAAATTGATGCTGCTGAACTGACCTTTGTTAATATCACAAAAGCCATATCAACTATGCTGGAGGGTGAAATACCAGTACTTGTTCCTAAAGCATTTGCTGCAAGTTGTCTCATTGAGTTAATTATAGATTGTGATATGGCTGGGCCGTTGATTAAAAGATAATAAAAAAAACCAATCACGGCAAAAAAACGAACTATTTCTGCAAGTGCACTGATTAAACCTTCCCCTTGCATCGCCAACATACCAAATGTCCAAACCATACTTATTAATACCAGCCCCCAGAAGAGCCAATTTGCATAATCACCAATTACTAATGACCATGTGCTGGCTACTTGCTGAAACTTATCTAATAACGTATCAAGTAATCCGCTACTATCTAATTGACCAGCATAAGCATTTACAGAAAACAAAAAAACCATTCCTAAAAAAGTGAGCTTGCTTACTATTCTCATAATTACCATTCTCGCTTAGGGCTAGGATTGTTATTGCCACGCAGGGCACATTTATCGTAGTTATGTTCGTTCAATTTATTCTCTAGCGTCGATAAACAATCTTCATCTTTTTTATCGCAAGAGCATAGAATTAATGAAATTATTAGAATAAAAATGACCAAAAGTTTATCTTTCATTCAGCTCTCCCTCACCAAATTCGCTTCGGGCTTAGTGTGTTCTCGCCAGCTAACGCTTTTTCATCAGCGACTATTTGTTGGGCTTCTTTATCAGCCTCAGCCTGTGCCAGTGTTGCTGCAGCGTTTTGCTGGGATACCAGAAGCGAGCGGATTTGCAGCAACTGGTTCGTTTGAGCACTGGCAAGCTGGTTAGCGGCCTGAATAGCTTCCATTTGCCCTTGTGCGCCGGTTGCCTGCGTTTGCAAATCTGCAAGGTTGTCAGCATCGCTTTGCAGTGTTTCCTGCTGTTCGTCAAGAGCCTTAAATACAGCGTCATTGGCCTTTTTACGTGCCTCAGAGCTGTTCTGTTCAGCTTTGCGCAGTGCGCTAATTTCATCCGCAGTACATTCAACATTACTGTTAAAGCACGGTGATGAGCGGTAGTAATTCACGTCCTGATAACGTTTCAGATATGAATCAAGACTCCCGGCCTGGTTTTTGTAGTAATTAAGGGTGTCCTGCGCCTGCAACAATTTGTTGATGGTCGAATTGGCCTGATCCCAGATATAGGCTGCAGGTGCGACTGTATTTTTGAGCATGTTTTCATACTGCTGCAGCTGCGTCTGGTACTGCTGGATCTGTTTTGCCACAGCCTGAACGTTATTGACTGCGCTGATTGTGGTCTGCACCACATTAGTACCATCAATTACAGGGATACCGGCTGTCGCCGGTAATGCCATGATGGACGCCAGGAAGGAAGCTGCTAATGATTTTTTAGCTGCTAAAATCTCTCTCAGTGATGAAAATACTCGGAGCATTAACTTCATTTGCCCACCTCAAATTTAACTGATTATTAATATTGAAAACTCGTACTTTTAACAAATACAGATATTTAGGAAACCATAAATTTATTTATCCAAGATTCTATCCATAATATTTCTTAGTTCTTGTCTGGTTGATTCTATTTTAGAAAGCAACGTTTTTATCAATGAGGGTGAAAAATCAACTGTGCGTGGATCGTCAGCTAACCACAGTTTAAGTAACCCACCAAGTCGACCAAGATCAGCATTTACTCGGCTAAGCTCTACAACCTGTTCAATATCTACCATAGATTCAACCTGATAACCCATTGCTACTTTACGAATGAAACTCGCTACACTTAAGCCAGATGCTTCTGCATTTTCCTGGATTTGCGCTTTTTCATCTGGCAAACAATAAACTTTAATTGGTGTACTATTTTTTCTAGTCTGAGAAACGGTCATATCATTCTCCATACAGGCGGTAGCCGATCAGCCTCGCAGAGCAGGACTCCGTTGAGCAGCTCAGCTGCGAATAAGGGAAGGTAAAGTAGAAGCACCGTTTACGGTGGGCCTACTTTACATGTCCTGCCCCACTGTTGCCGTTGTATATCTGTGTACCCATTGTGTATTTCGGTGTAAGCAGTGTGTTTTCTTGATGTATTACTGCAGGTTTATTCATATATTAAGTGTGTAATGCATGTGTTTTCTGAAAGGAAACTGATTTAAATACCAAACTTTAAGATAATTATTCTCTCGGTTTTATCTTCGGTGGCCTACCTCGTTTCTTTTGAACCATTTCAGCACGCTGCATTGAAACGCGGTTTTCCAACTCTGATTCAACAGAATTATCTATCCACTCTTTAACATCTTCTCTACGCCACAAAAGCCGCTTATTGCCAGGAAGACGGCATCTGGGAGGGAGGCATTTAGGATTCCGAGTTGCATCACTACGGATACTTTTTACTGTTTTCTTCAAAGCAAAAGCTAACTCTTCGACGGTTATAAGTTCAGGCATAACTGGTTTCATAGCAGAACCTATCTCTCAGAAAATATTTTCAGGATTTTAGCCGCTAAAATTTTAGCCGCTAAATTTTGCAACCCAACGTTAAGAATTGAGAATACCCAAAAATTATCACCTGAAATATTTCTGTCAACACCTCAACAGCCAGAGGAAATAAAAAACCACTGGACCAGCTCTATTTTTTTGTTCATTTTTTGCACAGCAATAAGGTTTTAATAAGTCTTTTAGTATTTTGGTTATATATATGGTTAAAGATCTGGTTAGAGAACAATAAAACAATAGCTAATCCGTTGTTTTGTAATTAATTTAAAAAAAATGCCCTACCTCATATGTCAATAGTTTGCCCCTCATATGTCATGAAATCGCCCCTTATATGTCATAAACACACAGAATTAAATACAGGTTATGAACATACTTACTAACAGAATTTGTGGATAAATACACAGGATATACGTAAGAAATAATAATTGTTTAGCTAAACAAAATAGCAACAAATAAAATGAAACAAATTGTAAATAGACTAAAAATAAACGCTATTCGACCGTTAAATATAGATCGCCCTCTTAAAGATTAATCATTTATCACAACGGATATATCGAAATTGTGACGTATAAACAGCTACTGAACTGTTCAGTAAAACTGTTCTAAAGGAATGTTTAGCTAAACAATCATGGCAGAGATTTCTGGACTGAACACATCTGAGTGATAGAATAAATAAGTGGTGAACAAACTAATGAGTAACCGGGATGAAGACAGAAACTGCGGAACCAACAACCGTGGGAGAAATGCTTTTAGAAGAGTTTTTGAAACCAATGGGTATGTCTTCACGTGAGTTGGCAGATTTGATGAAGATCACGGATAAAAGAATTGAAGATATTTTGATGGATTATAAAAAAATAAATAAACGCGAAGGACTATTACTCGCGAAGATTTTTCAGACAGATAATGACTTTTGGACCAGGTTACAAAGAGCACATTTTAAATGGCTGAGAGGATAACAACAAAAAATAAATGCTTATTCGTATCATTTCAGCAAATCCTTCAAAATATCACGAGCGAAACATTATCCTCAAACTAGTTTAAGTTAGATAAGTGGAGGAGTGATTTTTACACAGTAATAGCCCGCCAATTATTAAAGACAATTAAACAGCCCTATCTCACTCGTCGTTTCTTATTAATTTCCTTTCTAAAAATTCAATTGCATCCTCACTATCAGATAAAATACTTGTAGTTTTAATATCTAACGAACAGGGTGAGCCATTGAAAATAGCTTGTACTTTCGCATAATCAAATTTAAACTCTCGCTTACCAAACTCTGAAAGAAAATTTTCCAAAGCATTATGAGAAGAAACAACTTCAATGCTAGCAGAAGTTGTAATATTAATACTAATACCAGAAGCTTTTACTTTCTTTATCTTCACATTTCTAAATTCAGAATTTAGAATAGAAAATATTGTATTCATTACATCTATTTTGATTGGTTCTATATAAAAATTTTCATTGAAAATCTTTTTCCAAAAACTAAAGAATTCGTTTAAAGCCCGCGGTGCATTTTCCACTCGCATGAGATATGTATCATTATCAAAAATCTTCATCTTAAATGACGTATAGATAAAGCGTTCAATTTTAATGTCATCCTCTGTACCATCTGGTCTATTAATTTTTTCATGTTGAATTACTCGCTCCACAAAGGTGGCACTTAATGATTCATTATCAATATTATTAATGATATAACCTTTACTCTCTTTATTGCTAAATTTATGTTTGTGCAAAATTTCCACAACATCATCCAATCTAGATGGTGTGTTAACTAATAGCCATTTGTAACGAGAAATCATATAGCGCCCCCCTCATCATCCTTGCTGTTTTCATCTAATTTTGAAAACTCCTCCAAAAGATCTTTGGCAGTTTTTAATACGAGTTTATTGAACTTCATCTCTTCACTTTTACTGAGGTTTACTCGGTTTTTATGGTGCGTATCAGTGATGTCTGTACTATCAACTTTCACAGGATAATAACCTTTAACCAAAAATGCAAAATCTGAACAGGTTTCAGGTTCTGAAAATAAAGCTTCAATCTCATAGATATCTGAATCGAGATATCTATCATCTGTAACTGTCCAAACAATTCGCCAAATATAAAAACCTTTTTTATATAATGAACCCAATTCTTGTGATAACGTTACACCAGTTCCTGATAGAGATGCTTTTTTAATATGAGAACCTGTTCCATCATCCTTATCTGGATTATATACATAAACATCGGTCACACTTACCAGGCTGTACCCTTCCATTGATGTAGTTAGTTTATCAAATAATTTACTAACCAAGCTTTTATCTATTACATCTTCAAGGTTTATTTCATCACGTATTAATGACGAATGTTTTTCTGCAAGTGCATCAAATATCAATGATGTAACAACTTCCATTTTTTTATTGTGTGGCCCAATCAAGCTAAATCCTTGCGCATTTTTCTCTATAATAATTTCGGCGTCTTTATCAACGACTTGTCTAAACTCAGACTTCGTAAAATCAGGTTCACTATATTCAATTTTCAAAGTATAGCTTTTTCCAACTATGTTATAATCAACAATATCATTGCTGGTAACCGATAAATGTTCTTTAACTTTATCTAATGCCTCTTCTATATCTTCACTAGTAATATCAGTGCTAATTAAATCAACGGATTTAACTCGCTCTCGTTGCGTTGAAACGCCTAATATCTTTGAGAGAAACTCATAATCCTCATAGCCATGAATATATTTTGAAAAATTATCTGCCAAAATTTCTTTAGATGTTTTATTGGAAATAATAACACCTCTCGTAAAATACAGTTCTTTTATATCATCCCTTGTTACTTTATATTGCTGCAGCGCGTCAAACATGGCTTTATCTGTTGCACTATAGATAGCACCAGTTCTGTTCCCATAATCTCCTTTATTACTCATTTCGTTCTCCTTGCCACTTCTTTTGTTTTATAACAAGTTTGCATTAGGGTAATTTCTTTGATTGAAATTCTGTCAAGAATATTCTTTTTATTATCATCATACCCCCAACTTCTTATATAAATATCTTTTGCTTTTTCAAAATGACTGATCACATCTGGGTCGGGTTCATAATGTGCCAAACGAAGCCTTATATTATGTTCTCCATTTAAAATTTGATATCTGGATAATGTATCAAAGAGATAAACAAACTCATAAGGATCATTCCCAGGACGATTGTAATAAATAACGAATCCTGCCTGAGTTGTTTTTAGTTGACCACTTCTATCTTTAGTTTCCACCATATCATGTTCAATAATTAAATAAGGTGCTGTTATAGCCTCTATAGTCGCCGGCCTTGAATATTTATCACCACTTATTGTTTTATTTCTTATCAGCTCTGGATAGTAGAATGAATATTCTTCGCGTGGAAATGTTCCTTCTCGATGAAGCCTATCAATATCAGCAATAATTGTTGTCATGTAGCTAATCATCAAAGGCTCTACGATATGAATTTGTTGATTGCTTTTTAATCCTATAGAAGCCAAATTGATGCCTAACTTTCTTCTTTCATTAACTTTTTCTGTTTTGAAAACTTTGTAGAAATCTCTATGATATTTTCCATCATGATTATAAATGAAAAGCATCCCTCGTATTTCATACTTAATAGAGTCGATTCCATACCTATTTTTCCATTCGGGACTTATTGAAGCGCAGTCAATAGTTTTAGCTATTGACTTGAGCATATCTCTTACATCGCTTGGTCTAATGCTTTTAGCAGCATAGCTTTTTAAATCAGTATTAAAAAGCACATCTTTGCCACTATATGGATCATTGTATTTAAATACAATGTCTACCGGATGAGTACACTTTTTTTCACTCTCAACTTCATTGGCCTGTTCCGATTCTACTTCATTATCACTTTCACTGCTATTCGCTATTTTTTTGGGAAAATGCTCTTCAGATTTACGGCACGAAAAGTTTTCATCGTAGAGATTGATTTCCTTCCATTTAAACCACGAAAATATATCGTTGGACACTTCATGGGCCAACTCACTTATATTGATAGTCTCAGCCATGTAAAATCACCTTTACTTATAGTTTTCTTCCTAAAATAATCCACATAGAATAATTGCTTATGGAATTATTTTTGCATTCATTCAAAGCAAAAATGCACCACGGAAGGAATCAGATAACTCTGTTATCTATTATATTTATAATGTGCATTGTTTAACAGTTGGATGCAAAATTTTTAATCTCTTTTGCCACAATTTTGCCACACCTACAACGCGCAAAATTGCACATTAGTGTTGAATAAAGCAAAACACTGCAATAGTATCTTGATGATTTTACGAGAAAAGATGGTGCCGATAATAGGAGTCGAACCTACGACCTTCGCATTACGAATGCGCTGCTCTACCAACTGAGCTATATCGGCCCTGAGAGGCCGGTTACGAGTGTAACCACGGGGCAAAAGGTTAGATCTATCCGGGTGATGCGTCAATGCCCTTTTGAATCAAACGGCTATTTTTGCATCACCCGTGATTATTTACGCACGAATCGTATCGTCGCCGAAGCCGATCCACTTGTACGTGGTCAGCGCTTCCAGCCCCATCGGACCGCGGGCGTGCAGTTTCTGCGTGCTGACCGCTACCTCAGCGCCGAGGCCGAACTGGCCGCCGTCGGTGAAGCGGGTGGAAGCATTCACATACACCGCAGAGGAATCCACTTCGTTCACGAAACGATCGGCATTGCGCAGCGTACGCGTCAGGATGGCGTCAGAATGCTGCGTGCCATGCTCACGGATGTGCGCAATCGCGTCGTCAAGATCGCTCACGATTTTCACGTTCAGATCCAGTGACAGGAACTCGTCGTCGTACTGCTCCGCGTTGACGGGAACGACGTTAGCCGGGCCATCCTGCAGCAGCGCGAGCGCACTGGCGTCAGCATGCAGCGTCACGCCGCTCTCTGCCATCTGTTTGCTCAGGGCCGGCAGGAAGGTGTTCGCTATGTCCTGATGCACCAGCAGCGTTTCAACGGTGTTACAGGTGCTAGGACGCTGGGTCTTCGCGTTCACGATAATCTTCAGCGCAGGAGCAATCTCAGCGCTGTCGTCTACCACGATATGACACACGCCAATACCGCCGGTGATCACCGGGATCGTCGACTGCTCGCGGCACAGCTTGTGCAGGCCCGCGCCGCCGCGTGGGATCAGCATGTCGATGTATTTGTCCATGCGCAGCATTTCGTTGACCAGCGCGCGGTCCGGGCTCTCAATTGCCTGCACGGCACCCGCCGGTAAGCCACACTCTTCCAGCGCCTGCTGAATGACTTTCACCGTCGCGGCGTTGGTGCGCCAGGTCTCTTTCCCACCGCGCAGAATCGCGGCGTTGCCGGTTTTCAGGCACAGGGAGGCGACATCCACCGTCACGTTTGGTCGGGCTTCATAAATAACGCCGATAACGCCCAGCGGCACGCGACGGCGCTCCAGGCGTAAACCGCTGTCGAGCAGCCCACCGTCAATCACCTGCCCTACCGGATCAGCCAGATTGCAGACCTGACGAACATCGTCGGCGATGCCTTTCAGGCGAGCCGGGGTCAACGCCAGACGGTCGAGCATCGCTTCGCTCAGACCGTTGCGGCGCGCTTCCAGTAAATCCTGCTCGTTGGCGAGCAAAATCTCCTGGGACTGAGATTCCAGATAATCAGCGATTTTTTCCAGCACGCGGTTTTTCTCGCGGCTGGAAAGGAGCGCAAGTTTGTAAGAGGCGGCCTTCGCGGCGGCGCCCATTTGTTCCAGCATGTTCTGGCTCCTTAACGAATAATCATGTCATCGCGATGCACGGCAACCGGGCCATATTCATAGCCCAGAATGGCGTCGATCTGCTGCGAATGGTGACCCGCGATGCGGCGCAGGGCATCGCTGTTATAGCGGCTTACGCCGTGGGCGATGTCGCGGCCTTCGAGGTTACGGATGCGGATCACTTCACCACGGGAGAAGTTGCCTGTCACGCTTTTAATTCCTTTAGGAAGTAATGAACTTCCTCGTTCCAGAATCGCGGCGGTCGCCCCTTCATCAACGACGAGTTCGCCCGCAGGCGGCGCGCCAAATATCCAGCGTTTACGGTTTTCCAGCGGAGATTCCTGGGCGTGGAAGCGGGTGCCAACGGAGATGCCTTCCATCACGTCGCCAATCACGCCAGGGCGGCTGCCCGCGGCAATGATGGTGTCGATACCGGCGCGGCACGCCACGTCGGCGGCCTGCAGCTTGGTCCCCATGCCGCCCGTTCCGAGGCCGGACACGCTGTCACCGGCGATGGCGCGCAGCGCATCGTCGATACCGTGAACGTCGGTAATCAGCTCGGCTTCCGGGTTAGCGCGCGGATCGGCAGTGAACAACCCCTGCTGATCGGTCAGAAGCAGTAATTTATCGGCGCCAGCCAGAATGGCGGCCAGCGCAGAGAGGTTATCGTTATCACCCACTTTGATTTCAGCGGTAGCAACGGCATCGTTCTCATTAATGACCGGAACGATATTGTTGTCCAGCAGCGCGCGCAGGGTATCGCGGGCGTTCAGGAAGCGCTCTCTGTCTTCCATATCCGCACGCGTCAGCAGCATCTGCCCGACGTGGATGCCATAGATAGAGAACAGCTGTTCCCAGAGTTGAATGAGTCGGCTTTGTCCCACGGCGGCCAGCAGCTGTTTAGAGGCGATCGTCGCGGGGAGTTCGGGGTAACCCAGGTGTTCACGCCCGGCGGCAATCGCCCCGGAGGTCACAATTACAATACGATGCCCTGCGGCATGTAACTGAGCGCACTGACGTACAAGCTCAACTATGTGGGCGCGATTTAGGCGGCGCGATCCGCCTGTTAACACACTGGTACCGAGTTTTACCACCAGCGTCTGGCTGTCACTCATGATTCTCTGCCGTTCAACGATAAGGGAAAGTAATGTCGAACGAACGTTTTAGCAGGAGTCAGCCCCGTTGCCAACTGCCTTAGCACATCGCGAAACACTTTGTTGCGCGGGATCAGGAAGCGTAGCGGGAGAATTTGACACTTTTATTACCGAAATAATAAATCACAGTTTTTTAAAATTATTCTTAGTTTGTCATAAAAGTTTCATTCCAGAACGATAAAACCCTTCCTGTTTTTTCACGGGACTTAAGCATGAGCTTATCGTCCAGCGAATTTTTTAGCGCGTTTATAAGACAGGATCGAAAATGAAAAAGAGCACTCTGGCATTAATGGTTATGGGCGTAGTGGCTTCTGCATCCGTTCACGCAGCTGAAGTTTATAATAAAGATGGTAATAAGCTGGACGTGTACGGCAAAGTGAAAGCCATGCACTACATCAGCGATGATGCCACCAAAGATGGCGATCAGACTTACGTTCGTTTCGGTTTTAAAGGCGAAACCCAGATTAACGATCAGCTGACGGGCTATGGTCGTTGGGAATCTGAATTTGCGGGTAACAAAGCCGAGAGCGACTCCTCTCAGAAAACCCGTCTGGCGTTCGCGGGCCTGAAGCTGAAAAACTTTGGCTCTCTGGATTACGGTCGTAACCTGGGTGCGCTGTATGACGTCGAAGCATGGACCGACATGTTCCCTGAGTTCGGCGGCGACTCTTCCGCGCAGACCGATAACTTCATGACCAAGCGTGCGACCGGTCTTGCCACCTACCGCAACACCGACTTCTTCGGCGCGGTTGACGGCCTGGACATGACCCTGCAGTACCAGGGTAAAAACGAAAACCGTGACGCCAAGAAGCAGAACGGTGACGGTTTTGGTACCTCTCTGAGCTATGACTTCGGCGGCAGCGATTTTGCCGTCAGCGGTGCTTACACTAACTCTGACCGCACCAACGCGCAGAACCTGCTGGCGCGTGGTCAGGGGCAGAAAGCCGAAGCCTGGGCTACCGGTCTGAAATATGACGCGAACGATATTTATCTGGCAGCGATGTATTCAGAAACCCGCAATATGACGCCAATTTCTGGCGGATTTGCCAATAAGGCACAGAACTTTGAAGTCGTCGCACAATATCAGTTCGACTTCGGTCTGCGTCCGTCCCTGGGTTATGTCCAGTCTAAAGGCAAAGATATCGAAGGTATTGGTGACGAAGATCTGGTGAAATATATTGACGTTGGCGCGACCTATTACTTCAACAAAAATATGTCCGCGTTTGTTGATTATAAAATTAACCAGATTGACGACGATAATAAACTGGGCGTGAGCAGCGATGATATCGTTGCCCTGGGTATGACCTACCAGTTCTAAGATTATCCGAATAAGAAAATCCCGGCAGATAAGCCGGGATTTTTTTTGCCCGGTGGCGCTGCGCTTACCGGGCCTACGGGATAGTGCATTTTGTAGGCCGGGTAAGGCGAAGCCGCTACCCGGCGCTGTGACGCTATCAGGCAGTCAGCTTCACCGCTTCGCTGGAAAAGTCATCCGCTGGCTCGAACTTAAGGTCCAGGGTGGCCAGCAGTGCGCTCGCTTTGTCGTGAAACTCTTTCAGGGTATATTCCAGGCGATCGATCACTTCCTGATCTTTAATGGTGGTGGCCTGCCAGTTACCGTCTTTATTAAACAGGCCAAACTGGTAGCTATACGTAAAGCGTTTTTCCTCTGCTTCCATTTCCATCCACCAGCCCCAGAATTCACGTTTTTCGGGTGCAGGCTTCACGTTGACGCATACAGCCAGGCAGTCGAAAAAAAAGCGATTCTCTTCACACTGCTCTTCTCGAATATACGGGCCAAGAGCCATGAACTTCTTAATCAATCTACTTTTCGGGTGTCCACTCGGTAACGTCATTGCGATCTCCTTTTGTGAAGCCACTGTTTTACCAAACCAGCGAAATTTAGCAATCTATTAACACAATCTCTGAGCGATCCAGCGCGTAATCTCCTTCAGAGCTTTATCGAAATTCTGATAGACCGGGCTGAACGGCACCTCAAGCAGTTTGCCATCCGCAGATGACGACGTGATTAAGCGCGACTCTTCTTCCGGACTGAACGGATCGTTTTTCCAGAACCCCGACAGCATCGGCGTCGGGCAGCGACGTCCCAACAACCCTTGCGTTTTTAACGAGTAGCGATTGAGCTCAACGCGCAGCGCTTCGTCTGATGCATCATGCATGCCAAGACGGCTGGCCAGCACATCAAGGTACATTTCGGGCACGCTCCCCTGGCGTGCGGGATCGCTGAGCAGGGCGTGAACGACCGGTCCAAGGCAGGCGACAGCTTTCAGGCGGGAGGATTCAAGGTAAGCCAGACGCACCGCGACGTTTGCGCCAAAGCGGAAGCCGAATGCCGCCACGCGGGTGTGGTCAACCCACGGAATGTTTTCCAGCGCTTTTAGCGCATGCTGGTGCAGCAGGCTGGAATCCTGAGTCAGTTTCCATTTGGAGGAGAAGCCAATTGAGGGCATATCCAGCGTCAGCATCGCGATCCCTTTTGGTGCGAAGTAGCGCTCATACAGGCTGTAATAGTCAATTTGCAGAGAGTCCAGCCCGCCGCACATCAGCACGGTCGGGAACGGGCCTTCACCTTCAGGCATATGCAGGAACCCGGTAACGGGCGCCCCGCCCGGAACAGCGAACTCAAGCTCGCGCATCTGGCCCGGCAGGCGTTGAGCCGCCTCTTCGTAGGCGCGATTGGCCAGCGCCTGCGCCTGTTCAGCCAGCTCATCGCCTTTCAGATGTGGATACGCGGCAATGGCATAGAGGTTGGCCGCATGCAGCCAGTGTTTGCCGCTGCACGTGGCATCCTCTTCCTGGCTGGCTTTTTGCTGCCAGAGCATCGCCTGTTTAGACCACTCGTAGATCCAGTTTCCGCCACGGTAGCCCACCACCGTATCATAGAGTTCGCTGTCGGTACGCTCGGCTTCACTCATCACGATACGTGCCTGCACATCAAGGATTTCACGGGGGTCGATACCGCGCCAGATCCACATCAGGCGGTTAATCATACGATACCAATGGGGCACGTTTTTACCGTCTAACGCGGACTGGACGGCAGGCTGGGTCCCCGGATTAAAGCGACGCACCAGCGTCGACGTTTCAGGGTGTTTGAAACGGGGTTTGAAAAGTGTCTCGGTGAGATTCGCCTGCGTCATTGCGTTGCCTCCATGAATACGTCATATGAAGACTATTGTAACGCGTGGCAGGCCAAAAAGAACAACGCCCGGCATAGCCGGGCGTGTAAAGTTACGTACTGGTATTAACGGCCTGAAATCGGCGGTACGAAGACCACGCCCATATCCCATGGTTGTTCAATCCAGGTATCCTGCGGAATATCAATCACGTAATCGTCAACCAGCGGGCGGCCAGCAGGCTTCGCGAAGATAGTGACGAAATGTGCTTTCGGATACATTTCACGGATAGCCACCGCGGTACCGCCGGTATCCACCAGGTCATCAATAACGATGAAGCCTTCACCGTCGCCTTCCGCGCGTTTCAGCACTTTCAGCTCGCGCTGGTTGTCATGGTCATAGCTGGAGATGCAAACGGTATCGACATGACGAATACCCAGCTCACGTGCCAGCAGCGCCCCCGGTACCAGACCGCCACGGCTGACGGCAATAATGCCTTTCCACTGTTCGGAAGGCATCAGACGCGCAGCCAGTTTGCGTGCGTGAATCTGCAACATGTCCCAGGTGACGACGTATTTTTCGCTCATGTGAAGTGTCCCAGCCTGTTTTTATACGGCTTAAAAAGTGTTCGAGGGGGAAATAGGTTGCGCGAGATTATAGAGATCTGACGCACTAAAAACCAGTGTTTAGCGCCCTCTGCCTGAGTTTTTACATGCTTTATGCTACCAGCCAGCAGAGAAAGTGGTATTCTCAGTTTCATCTCGCAAGCCTGACTTGTGGTAACTATTAACCTGCTAACCCTGTGACCTGCAACCCTGTTTGCAGCGCCTCGACAAGGAGACTTATCGTGTCTGAACTGTCTCAACTATCTCCGCAGCCGCTGTGGGATATTTTTGCCAAAATCTGCTCCATTCCACACCCTTCCTACCATGAAGAACAGCTTGCCGAACATATTATGGGTTGGGCGAAGGAAAAAGGTCTGCATGCGGAACGTGACCAGGTTGGCAACATTCTGATCCGCAAACCCGCCACCGCAGGCATGGAAAACCGTAAACCGGTTGTGCTGCAGGCGCACCTGGACATGGTGCCACAGAAGAACAACGACACCGTTCACGACTTCACCAAAGACCCGATTCAGCCGTACATCGACGGCGACTGGGTGAAAGCGCGCGGCACCACCCTGGGTGCGGATAACGGCATCGGTATGGCCTCTGCGCTGGCCGTGCTGGCTGACGACAGCGTTGAGCACGGTCCACTGGAAGTGCTGCTGACCATGACCGAAGAAGCGGGCATGGACGGGGCGTTCGGTCTGCAGGCGAACTGGCTGCAGGCGGATATCCTGATCAACACCGACTCCGAAGAAGAAGGCGAGATCTACATGGGCTGCGCGGGCGGGATTGATTTCATCTCTACCCTGCCGCTGTCACGCGAAGCGATTCCTGCCGGTTTCCAGACCTTCAAGCTGACGCTGAAAGGGCTGAAAGGCGGCCACTCCGGCGGTGATATTCATCTGGGTCTGGGTAACGCCAACAAGTTGCTGGCACGCTTCCTGGCAGGCCATGCGGCCGAGCTGGATCTGCGTCTGGTAGACTTCAACGGCGGTACCCTGCGCAACGCGATCCCGCGCGAAGCCTTCGCCACCGTAGCGGTACCAGCGGCAAAAGCCGACGAGCTGAAAAAACTCTCCACCGTGTACCTGGATATCCTGAAAAACGAACTGTCGGCGAAAGAGAAGAACCTGACCGTGGTGCTGGAATCCGTCTCCACGGATAAAGCCGCGCTGACCGTGCAGTCTCGTGACACCTTCGTTCAGCTGCTGAACGCGACGCCAAACGGCGTAATCCGCAACTCTGACGTGGCGAAAGGCGTAGTGGAAACCTCACTGAACGTGGGCGTGGTGACCATGAGCGACGACAGCGCGGAGATCATCTGCCTGATCCGCTCCCTTATCGACAGCGGTAAAGAGTATGTGGTGAGCATGCTGGAATCTCTGGGCACGCTGGCGGGCGCAAAAACCTCCGCCAAAGGCAGCTACCCGGGCTGGCAGCCGGATGCGAGCTCTCCGGTGATGGCACTGGTGCGTGAAACCTACCAGCGTCTGTTCAACAGCACGCCGAATATTCAGGTGATCCACGCGGGTCTGGAATGCGGTCTGTTCAAGAAACCGTATCCGAATATGGACATGGTATCTATCGGGCCGACTATTACCGGTCCGCACTCGCCGGATGAGCAGGTTCATATCGAAAGCGTCGGTCACTACTGGACGCTGCTGACTGAGCTGCTTAAGGCGATCCCAGTTAAGTAATACCCTCATCCCAGCCCTCTCCCACAGCGAGAGGGTGAAAAACCCAGGCCCGGTAAGCGTAGCGCACCGGGCTTTTTTACAATCCTAATACCAGCTGTCGCTCTAACTGCGGATCCAGCAGCGTGACGTGCAATCCCACCAGCCTCACCCCTCGCCCTCCTCGTCGCTCTTCCCATGCCTTTTTTGCCGTCGCGATAAGATCGTCTTTATTCAGACGCGGCCAGACATGTTCCTGCGTGGTCTGCTGAAAATCGTTGAATTTGAGCTTGATGCCCTGACGGGCAATCAGCAGGTCCGGTTTTAGCTTGCTTAAGCGTCGTTCCAGCTCAGGATAAAGCTGTTCCGTGATAATGGTTTCGCATTCGGACCAGTCATGAATATCTTCAATGAGGGTTCGCTCGACGCCGACGGATTTCCGCAGCCGTTCGCTGTTCACATCGCGATCGTCAATCCCCTGGCTGCGCTCCCACAGCACGCGGCCAAACTTCCCGAAGCGCTTGAGCAGCATGGCGAGGTCGCTTCGCTGCACGTCTTCGCAGGTGCGTAACCCCATGCTTTCCAGCTTTGCGGCGGAGACTTTCCCGACGCCGGGGATTTTGCCGAGCGGCAGCGTTTTTAAAAATGCAGGCACCTCTTCCGGCGTAATGACGTACTGGCCGTTGGGCTTATTTAAATCCGAAGCGATTTTGGCAAGGAATTTAACGGGCGCAACCCCCGCAGATGCCGTCAGATTCAGCTCGTTGAAAATCGTCTGGCGGATCTCCTGCGCCATCAGCGTGGCGGAGCCGTGGCAATGCACACTGTCGGTCACATCCAGATAGGCTTCGTCCAGCGACAGCGGTTCTATCAAAGAGGTATAGCGGGAGAAGATTTCCCGAATATGAAGGGAAGCCTCTTTATAGGCGTCGAACCGCCCGGGCAGAAGCGTGAGATGAGGGCAAAGCTTTAAGGCCATCGCCGTCGGCATGGCGCTACGCACGCCAAATTTGCGCGCAGGGTAGTTGGCGGTGCTGATAACACCACGCTGAACGCGGCTGCCGCCAATGGCGATGGGAATATCCCGCAGCGCCGGGTTGTCTCGCATCTCCACTGCGGCAAAAAAGCAGTCCATATCAACATGGATTATTTTGCGCATAGTAAGCCCTCACTCATAACTGGATAAGTATACAGTAAATAAATGAGGGTTGAGAAGCAGATGTAAGAATGCCGGGTGGCGGCGTTGCCTTACCCGGCCGACAAAAACTTAAATAATGCGCTGCTGCTCGCGCGCCATGCGTTTTTTGCGGGCGTCGCACGGTTCCGGGCAGTCGCAGACCTTCTCCATGCCAATGGAGGAAATACCGCCGCAGCTGCCCTGAATGCTTTTCCGCTTAACGATCCAGCCTAAAGACATGCCAAAGATGACAAGTACAAAAACCACAAAGGTTGCCAGAAACGTCAGCATCATCAGCCTCCAAAGTCATCGAGCATGATGTTCTCATCTTCGACGCCGAGATCTTTCAGCATCTTAATCACGGCGGCGTTCATCATCGGCGGACCACACATATAGAACTCGCAGTCCTCGGGAGCCGGGTGCTGTTTAAGGTAGTTTTCATACAGCACGTTGTGGATGAACCCCGTATAGCCCGTCCAGTTATCTTCCGGCTGCGGATCGGAGAGCGCCACGTGGAAGGTAAAGTTCGGGTTTTCACGCGCCAGCTGTTCAAACTCATCATCGTAGAACATCTCACGCAGCGAACGCGCCCCGTACCAGAAGCTGATTTTACGCTTGCTGCCGAGCCGCTTGAGCTGGTCAAAGATGTGCGAGCGCATCGGGGCCATGCCGGCACCGCCGCCGATAAAGACCATTTCCGCGTCGGTATCTTTCGCGAAGAACTCCCCGAACGGGCCGGAGATGGTCACCTTATCGCCCGGCTTCAGGGACCAGATGTATGATGACATCACGCCCGGCGGCGCATCCGGCACATTCGGTGGCGGCGTGGCGATACGCACGTTGAGCATGATAATGCCCTTCTCTTCCGGGTAGTTGGCCATCGAGTAGGCGCGCAGCGTCGGCTCTTTCACCTCTGATACAAAGCGGAAGAGATTGAATTTGTCCCAGTCGGCGCGGTACGCCTGCGGAACGTCAAAGTCCGCATACGCCACGGTATGCTCAGGGCACTCAATCTGAATGTATCCTCCGGCGCGGAACGGGACATCTTCCCCTTCCGGCACCCGCAGCTTCAGCTCTTTGATAAAGGTAGCTTTGTTATCATTAGAGATAACCTCACATTCCCATTTTTTGACGCCAAAAATCTCTTCCGGCAGTTCAATCTTCATGTTCTGACGCACTGCGACCTGACAGGCCAGACGGCAGCCCTCTTTTGCCTCACGCTTTGTGATATGCGACAGCTCGGTGGGCAGAATATCGCCGCCACCCTCTTTTACCGTCACGCGGCACTGTCCGCAGGAGCCGCCGCCGCCGCAGGCCGAGGAGACAAAAATTCCGTTACCGGAGAGCGTGTTGAGCAGTTTATCTCCCGCAGGCGTGCGGATCTGATTCTGCGGATCGTCGTTAATATCAATCACCACGTCGCCGGAATTCACCAGCTTCGCCCGCGCCGCCAGAATGAGCCCTGACAGCACCAGTACAATCAGCGTGAACATCACCACGCCAAGAATAATTTCCATCTGTAAGCCCTTATAGCTGCACGCCGGAGAAGGACATAAAGCCCAGTGCCATCAACCCGGTGGTAATAAAGGTGATCCCTAAGCCACGCAGGCCTGCAGGCACGTTGGCATATTTCATTTTTTCGCGGATCCCCGCCATGGTGACAATCGCCAGCATCCACCCGATGCCGGAGCCGAAACCGTACACCACGGATTCACTGAAGTTGTAATCACGCTGAACCATAAACGAGACGCCGCCGAAGATGGCGCAGTTCACCGCGATCAGCGGCAGGAAGATCCCCAGCGCGTTGTAGAGCGACGGGAAGTACTTATCGAGGATCATCTCCAGGATTTGCACCAGCGCGGCAATCACGCCAATAAAGGTGATGAAGTTCAGGAAGCTGAGGTCAACCCCTTCCACCAGCGCGCCGTCCCGCAGCACAAAGTTGTAGACCAGATTGTTAATCGGTACAGATAAGCCAAGCACCACGGTGACCGCGATACCCAGCCCAAATGCCGTCGACACTTTTTTGGACACCGCAAGGAACGTACACATGCCGAGGAAAAACGCGAGCGCCATGTTTTCAACAAACACCGCGCGCACAAACAAACTCAGGTAATGAGCCATCGTCGGTTACTCCTTTTCCTGCTGTTCTGGTCTCAAGGTACGAATCAGCCAGATCAACAAACCGATAATGAAAAATGCGCTGGGAGCCAGCAGGAACAGGCCGTTTGGCAGATACCATCCACCGTTTTGCACCGTGTCCAGCACCGTGATGCCAAACAGCTTACCGCTGCCAATGAGCTCACGCAGGAAGCCAACGGTCAGCAGGATCACACCGTAGCCGAGGCCGTTACCGATACCGTCCATAAAACTCGCCAGCGGCGGCATTTTCATGGCGTAGGCTTCCGCACGCCCCATCACAATACAGTTGGTGATGATCAGCCCGACAAACACCGAGAGCTGTTTGGAGGTTTCATAGGCGAAGGCGCGCAGCAGCTGATCGACCACGATCACCAGCGAGGCGATGATCGCCATCTGCACGATGATCCTCACGCTGTTGGGAATGTGGTGGCGGATCATCGAGATAAACATGCTCGAAAATGCCGTGACCAGCGTGACCGCCAGCGTCATCACCACCGCCGTTTCCAGCTTGGTCGTCACCGCCAGGGCTGAACAGACGCCCAGCACCTGCAGCGTAATCGGGTTATTGGCCAGCAGTGGGCCAATGAGCACCTTTTTGACTTCTTTCAGTTCACCGGTATCAGCCATTGTTCAGCGCTCCTTCACGTACGTTTTTCAGGAAAGGACCAAAACCCAGCTCGCCCATCCAGAAATCAAAACTGTGCTGCACGCCTTTGGAGGTGAGCGTGGCGCCGGACAGCCCGTCGACGGCGTAGTCGTCACCGGGACGTGCCGCCCCTTTCATCACCTTCAGCGCAGGCAGACCGTTATCGTCGAGCACTTTCTTACCGATAAACTGTGCCCGCCAGTTCGGGTTTTCGACTTCGCCACCCAGCCCCGGCGTTTCGCCCTGGTCGTAATACGTAATGCCTTTTACGGTACGGCCATCCGTATCAAGCGCCACAAAGGCATACATCATTGACCACAGGCCGTTGCCGTAGACAGGAAGCACCACTTCCTGAATGCGTTTTTGGGGGTCACGCACCAGATAAATTTCGGCGAGATTGCTGCGGCGCTTAATCCCGGCGGGATCTTGCGATGCCTCGAGCGTCAGGCTCATCTGCGGATCTTTCAGCGCCAGCGCCTGGTTATACTTCGCCGGATCTTTATCCAACAGCTGGCCGGTTTTCAAATCCACCAGACGCGGTGAAATACGCTCCGCAAATACCGCCGAGACGTCGTCTGCACTCATCCCTTCCTGCATCAACCCGGCCACGGCCAGTATGTTGCGCTGTTTATCCAGCGCACGTTGCGCCTGCTGCAGGGGTTTTAACCCCACGGCAGAGCCGGCCACGACAATCGAACAGACCAGACAGAGCACCAGCACCACCAGCAGCGTTTTGCTGATACTGTCGTTATTTTTAACTTCAGCCACGCGCCTTCCTCCGCTTAATGTTGGCCCGCACCACCAGGTAATCGAAGAGTGGCGCAAACAGGTTGGCAAACAGAATGGCCAGCATCATTCCTTCCGGGTACGCCGGGTTGACCACGCGGATCAGGACACACATCGCGCCAATGAGCACGCCATAGCTCCATTTACCTTTGTCCGTAAACGAGGCAGAGACGGGGTCGGTTGCCATGAACATCATGCCAAACGCGAAGCCACCCAGTACCAGATGCCAGTACCAGGGCATGGAGAACATTGGGTTGGTGGTCGAACCGATAACGTTGAACATCGTGGCGGTCAGCACCATGCCGATCATCACGCCCGCCACAATTCGCCAGGAGGCCACGCGCCCAAACAGGATGATCGCCCCACCAATCAAAATCATCAGCGTTGAAACTTCACCAATGGAACCCGGAATGTTGCCAATAAAGGCATCAAACCAGGTCACAGGCTGACCCGTCGCGTTGTTCACCAGCGTTTCGCCGCCGTGTGCCGCCCACTGTGAAAGCGGCGTCGCGCCGGAAAAACCGTCAGCCGCCGTCCAGACCAGGTCGCCGGAGATTTGCGCCGGATAGGCAAAGAAGAGGAACGCACGCCCCGCCAGCGCCGGGTTAAGGAAGTTCCGCCCGGTGCCGCCGAAGATCTCTTTGGCAATGACCACGCCAAAGCTGATGCCCAGCGCTGCCTGCCAGAGCGGTAGCGTCGGGGGAACAATCAGGGCAAACAGAATAGAGGTCACGAAGAAGCCTTCGTTGATCTCATGTTTACGGATGATGGCAAACAGCACTTCCCAGAAGCCGCCCACGATAAAGACCGTGATGTAAATCGGCAGGAAGAATACCGCCCCCAGCGTCATCATGCTCACCCAGCCCGCGTCTGGCGCAAAGCTCACCCCTAACGACTGGGCCAGACGGTAGTGCCAGTCAGACTGAAGCACCTGCGCCAGCTGCTGTGCATCGTACATGTGGTGCAGCGCCGGAATGGTCTGCAGACCGACGTTGTACATCCCCCAGAACATCGCCGGGAAGACCGCAAACCACACCAGGATCATCATCCGCTTAAGGTCGATGGCGTCACGGACGTGCGCCGCTCCTTTCGTCACCAGCCCCGGCGTGTAGAAAATGGTCGCCGTGGCTTCATACAGCGGGTAGTACTTTTTGAGCTTCCCTTCGGTAAAGTGCGGCTCAATTTTTTCAAAGAGGTGTTTTAAGCCCATCGGTTATCCTTCCTGCTCAATGCGGGTTAACACCTCGCGCAATACCGGTCCATATTCGTATTTTCCCGGACAGACATAGGTACAGAGCGCCAGATCTTCTTCGTCCAGTTCCAGACAGCCCAGCGCCTGCGCGCTGTCGGTATCGCCAGCGAGCAGATCGCGCAACAGCATGGTCGGCAGAATATCCAGCGGCATGACGCGCTCGTAGTTGCCAATCGGGACCATAGCGCGCTCGCCGCCGTGCGTACTGGTCGAGAAGCTAAACAGCTTATTACGCAGGAAGTGCCCCAGCGTGGTACGGGTGACGGAGTATTTTTCCGCACCGGGCAGCACCCAGCCGAACAGCTCTTTCTCGCGGCCTTCCTGCACAATGCTGACCTGCAAATGGAAACGTCCCAGATAGGCGTGCGCCTGCACGGCATGGCGGCCACTGAGGACCGAACCGGAAATCAGCCGGTTTTCGCCTGCCTTGGTTTCTTCGTTCAGCAGTTCATTGATATCCGCGCCAATCAGCGTCTTCACCAGACGCGGGTTTGCAGCCTGCGGCCCACCGATGGCGATGATGCGTTCCGCGCACAGCTCTCCTGAGGTGAAGAGCGTACCGATGGCGATGACGTCCTGATAATTAAGATGCCAGACCTGTTTCGCCAGGCTCACCGGCTCAAGGAAATGGATGTGCGTCCCGACCAGACCCGCCGGATGCGGGCCAGCAAACTCATTAAACGTGACCTGCCCCTGAGGATGACCGCCAAGCTTGCCGCCACCGGCCTGGCAAACGTGGACTTTTCCCGACGTCAGACGGGTTAAAACGGTAAGCCCGGCATCAAAGGCTTTGCGCTGTGCCAGAATAACCGGCTGCGGATCCACGCTGAGCGGGTTGGTATCCATTGCGGTGACGAAAATCGCGGCCGGTTCCGTGCCGGGAACCGGGGATTTACTGAAGGGACGCGTGCGAAGCGCGGTCCATAAACCGGACGCCAGAAGCTGAGCCTGAACAGCCTCACGGCTCAGCGACGCGAGGTCTGCGGCATCGTAACGGGCGAATTCACGCTGTTCATCGCCTTCAATGCGGATCACCACCGACTGCAGAACGCGCCGTTCGCCACGGTTGATCGCCACAACGGTGCCGCTCGCGGGGGCTGTAAACACCACGCCGGGATTTTTTTTGTCCTCAAAGAGCGCCTGGCCTTTGATCACGCGATCGCCTTCCTGTACCAACATCGAAGGACGCATTCCCAGGTAGTCGTCGCCCACAATGGCGACATGACGGACACTTGCGCCTGTCGAAACGTGCTGCGCGGGCACGCCTGCAATCGGCAGATCAAGTCCTTTTTTGATTTTAAACATGTGGTTAGCAGGTTTCCATGAACAACAATCCAGTGGCCGCGAAGTGTAACATTTTCCCCTTCTCGCGGGCAGCGAATCCGCCGTCGCGCGCGCCAAATTGCGAGCTAATGCGCAAAGTTCCTGGAGCCATCGCGATTTTGATGGTTTATAAAGTAAAACTAATTTGTAAACTCACCGCCCGGCTCTTGCGAAAATCTATAGCGGTGCTAATGTGAGCGCTCCTAACAGAATAATCTGATTTCGGGTCTCTTTTGCCGTCCTGGCAAGTTGGTCATGGTTTTATCAAGGAACTAGTAGTATGCGTAAAATCGCATTGTTCATTGCGATGCTTCTGATTCCGTGCATGTCGTTTGCCGGACTGCTCAGCAGTAATAGCTCAACGACGCCGATCAGCAAAGAATATAAACAGCAGTTAATGGGATCGCCGGTTTATATTCAGATCTTCAAGGAAGAACGCACTCTCGATCTGTTTGTAAAAATGGGTGAGACGTATCAGCTGCTTGATAGCTACAAAATCTGTAACTACTCCGGTGGATTAGGGCCAAAACAGCGTCAGGGCGATTTCAAAAGTCCGGAAGGGTTCTACAACGTTCAGCGTAGCCAGCTCAAACCAGACAGCCGTTTCTATAAAGCCATCAATATCGGTTTCCCGAATGCCTATGACCGTGCACACGGTTATGAAGGTAAATACCTGATGATCCACGGTGCCTGCGTGTCTATCGGCTGCTACGCGATGACCGATTCCGGCATTGATGAGATTTTCCAGTTTGTCACCGGCGCGTTGGTCTTTGGTCAGCCAAACGTTCAGGTCAGCATCTATCCGTTCCGCATGACGGATGCCAACATGGCGCGTCACAAGTATTCGTACTACGCGGATTTCTGGAAACAGCTGAAACCCGGCTATGACTACTTCGAGCAGACTCACAAGCCGCCTGTTGTCTCGGTTGTGGATGGCCGTTACGTGGTCAGCAAGCCGCTGAGCCACGAAGTTGTCCATCCACAGCTGGCGTCAAATTACACGGTCCCCGAGACAAAATAGCACCCACTCGCCTGGCATAATCTTTTGCCAGGTTTCGTTGCCCGTCAGCGGCTGCGTTGCAATAACAGTGACCACATCGTTCGGTGTGGTCTCCTTCTGAAAGTCTATCTCCACATCCTGATCGAGCAGCGTTGCCACGCCAAACGGCGCACGGCGGGTGATCCAGAACAAATTCGTCGAGCAGAACGCCATCACATAGCGGCCGTCTGAGAGCAGCATGTTGAACACGCCTTTTTCGCGTAGCTCGGTCGCCAGCGTCGCGATGTATTTAAACACGGCAGCCATGTTGCCTGGCGTGCGGGGATAGCGCTCCGTCAGCTTGTGCAGCAGCCAGCAAAAGGCTTTTTCGCTGTCGGTTTCGCCTACCGGGCGGAAATTGCCCGTCTCCAGCGACTTATAGCCCGTGAGTTGCCCGTTGTGCGCGTAGGTCCAGTTACGCCCCCACAGCTCACGGGTAAACGGATGGGTATTTTCCAGCGCCACTTCGCCACGGTTGGCCTGGCGAATGTGGGCAATCACCGAGCGGGACTTGATGGGATAGTCCTGCACCAGTTTGGCAATCGGTGAGTTAAAGCTGGGCTGTGGATCTTTGAACGTGCGACACCCTTTGCCTTCGTAGAAGGTGATGCCCCAGCCGTCTTTATGCGGCCCGGTTCCCCCACCGCGCTGAACCAGCCCGGTGAAGCTAAAGCAGATATCGGTTGGCACATTGGCGCTCATCCCGAGCAGTTCGCACATACATCACCTCCACAACAGCGGGGGGCACCGGCGCCCCCCAGCGAAGTCTTACTTAGCCATCTCTTTTTCGATCAGCTGGATCAGGATGTGGATCACTTTGATGTGAATTTCCTGAATGCGGTCAGCATAACCGAAGTGCGGAACGCGAATTTCAACATCCGCCGTACCGTCCATCTTACCGCCATCTTTGCCCGTCAGGGTGATGACTTTCATCCCTTTTTCACGTGCAGCAGTAATCGCTTTGATCACGTTGCCGGAGTTGCCGGAGGTAGAGATCCCCAGCAGCACGTCGCCTTCACGGCCTACCGCTTCAACGTAGCGGGAGAAGATGTGGTCGTAACCGAAGTCGTTGCCTACGCAGGAGATGTGGCTCACGTCGGAAATCGCAATCGCCGGGTAGCCAGGACGGTTTTCGCGATAGCGTCCGGTCAGCTCTTCTGCGAAGTGCATCGCGTCACAGTGAGAGCCGCCGTTACCGCAGGAGAGCACTTTGCCACCCGCTTTGAAGCTGTCGGCCAGCAGGACCGCCGCGCGCTGAATAGCGTGAATATTGGCATCATCTTTCAGAAAGTTCGCCAGCGTTTCCGCCGCTTCGTTCAGTTCGTTACGAATAAGATCCTGGTACATGAGGATAATCCTTCAGTATTGATGAAATAACACAGTGGAGTGTACCGGATAGCGGGAAAAGCGAGAAGCTAAAGCCATGCGAAACGTCCGGCGTTTTGCTTTTTCGTGCCGGGTAAAACGCGAACAATGTGAACCAGGTTGTAATTATTTTGTAAACACATTGCTAAAGGAAATAACATCAACTACAACCATATCATCACAAGTGGTCAGACCTCCTACAAGCAAGGGAGCTTTTCTTTATGATGATTTTGAGCATTCTCGCAACCGTTGTTCTGCTCGGTGTGTTGTTCTATCACCGCGTCAGTTTATTCCTGAGCAGCCTGATTCTTCTGGCCTGGACGGCTGCGCTTGGCGTCGCAGGTCTCTGGACTATCTGGCTTTTAGTCCCTCTTGCCATCATCCTTCTGCCGTTTAACTTTGCCCCGATGCGTAAATCAATGATTTCTGCACCGGTGTTCAAAGGCTTCCGCAAGGTGATGCCGCCCATGTCGCGTACTGAAAAAGAAGCGATTGATGCGGGCACCACCTGGTGGGAAGGCGACCTGTTCCAGGGCAATCCGGACTGGAAAAAGCTGCATAACTACCCGCAGCCGCGTCTGACCGCGGAAGAGCAGGCGTTTATTGACGGCCCGGTAGAAGAAGCCTGCCGTATGGCGAACGACTTTGCCATCACCCATGAAATGGCCGACCTGCCGCCAGAGCTGTGGGCCTACCTGAAAGAGCATCGCTTCTTCGCGATGATCATTAAGAAAGAGTACGGCGGTCTGGAATTCTCCGCTTACGCTCAGGCTCGCGTGCTGCAAAAGCTGGCAGGCGTTTCCGGGATCCTGGCGATCACCGTTGGCGTACCGAACTCCTTAGGCCCAGGCGAACTGCTGCAGCATTACGGTACGGAAGAGCAGAAAGATCATTACCTGCCGCGTCTGGCTCGCGGTCAGGAAATTCCTTGCTTCGCGCTGACCAGCCCGGAAGCAGGCTCCGATGCGGGCGCGATTCCGGATACCGGCGTGGTCTGCATGGGCGAGTGGCAGGGCGAGCAGGTGCTGGGCATGCGCCTGACCTGGAACAAGCGTTATATCACGCTGGCCCCTATCGCCACCGTGCTGGGTCTGGCCTTTAAGCTCTCTGACCCGGAAAGACTGCTGGGCGGCGAAGAAGATCTGGGCATTACCTGTGCGCTGATCCCAACCTCCACCCCGGGCGTTGAGATTGGTCGTCGTCACTTCCCGCTGAACGTGCCGTTCCAGAACGGTCCAACCCGCGGCCAGGATATCTTTGTGCCGATTGATTACATCATCGGTGGTCCAAAAATGGCCGGTCAGGGCTGGCGTATGCTGGTGGAATGTCTGTCGGTGGGCCGCGGCATTACCCTGCCGTCGAACTCAACCGGCGGTCTGAAGTCGGTGGCGATGGGGATTGGTGCCTACGCGCACATCCGCCGTCAGTTCAAAATCTCCATCGGCAAGATGGAAGGTATCGAAGAGCCGCTGGCGCGTATCGCGGGCAACGCCTACGTAATGGACGCTGCCGCCACGCTGATTACCTACGGCATTATGCTGGGCGAAAAACCAGCCGTACTGTCGGCCATTGTGAAGTACCACTGTACCCACCGCGCGCAGCAGTCAATTATTGACGCGATGGATATCGCGGGCGGTAAAGGCATTATGCTCGGCGAAGGCAACTTCCTGGCGCGCGGCTATCAGGGCGCACCGATTGCCATCACCGTGGAAGGGGCAAACATCCTGACCCGCAGCATGATGATCTTCGGTCAGGGCGCAATTCGCTGCCATCCATACGTGCTGGAAGAGATGGCCGCGGCGCAGAACAACGACGTGGATGCCTTCGATAAGCTGCTGTTCAAACATATCGGTCACGTGGGCAGCAACAAGGTGCGCAGCTTCTGGCTGGGCCTGACGCGCGGCCTTACCAGCGCCACGCCGACCGGCGATGCAACTAAACGTTATTATCAGCATCTGAACCGTCTGAGCGCCAACCTGGCCCTGCTGTCTGACGTTTCCATGGCGGTGCTGGGCGGCAGCCTGAAGCGTCGCGAACGTATCTCTGCCCGTCTGGGCGATGTGCTGAGCCAGATCTTCCTGGCCTCTGCGGTCCTGAAACGTTACGACGACGAAGGCCGTCAGGAAGCGGATCTGCCGCTGGTGCACTGGGGCGTGCAGGATGCGTTGTATCAGGCTGAACAGGCGATTGACGATCTGCTGGCGAACTTCCCGAACCGCTTCGTGGCAGGCGCCCTGCGCGTGGTGATCTTCCCGACCGGTCGTCACCATCTGGCACCGTCCGACAAGCTGGACCACAAACTGGCGAAGATCCTGCAGGTTCCGAGCGCAACCCGTTCCCGCATCGGCCGCGGTCAGTACCTGGCACCGACGCCGCATAACCCGGTGGGTCTGCTGGAAGAGGCGCTGCTTGACGTGATGGCCGCCGATCCGATTCACCAGAAGATCTGTAAACAGCTGGGCAAAAACCTGCCGTTTACCCGTCTGGACGAACTGGCAAAACAGGCGCTGGCCGGTGGCATTATCAATAAAGATGAGGCCGCTCTGCTGGTGAAAGCCGAAGAGAGCCGTCTGCGCAGCATTAACGTGGATGATTTCGAACCGGACGAGCTGGCGACGCAGCCGGTAAAGCTGCCGGAGAAGCACCGTAAACCTGAAGCGGCATAACGCGTTTCGCTTACCTAAACCCCGCCTCGCGCGGGGTTTTTTATTGCCACATTTTCTCGTTATGTCGTGCTACAGTGTCAAAAAGTGGTCGTTTGAGGAGCCTGTATCGTGCCTGGTCTGAAGATTTCTATTTTGCAGCAACCTTTAGTGTGGATGGATGGCCCCGCCAACCTGCGCCACTTCGATCGTCAACTCGAAGACATTACCGGGCGTGATGTGATTGTCCTGCCGGAAATGTTCACCACCGGCTTCGCCATGGAAGCGGCAAAACAGTCAATGCCGCAGGAGGAGGTGGTCGCCTGGATGCATGCCAAAGCGCAGCAGACCAACGCGCTGATTGCCGGTAGCGCCGCGCTGCAAACGGAGCGCGGCCCGGTGAACCGCTTCCTGCTGGTCGAGCCGGAAGGAAAGGTGCATTTCTACGACAAGCGTCACCTGTTCCGTATGGCGGATGAGCACCATCACTATGAAGCCGGTAACGAACGCGTGGTGTTCGAGTGGCGCGGCTGGCGTATTCTGCCGCTGGTCTGCTACGACCTGCGCTTCCCGGTGTGGTCGCGCAACCGCAACGATTACGACCTGGCGCTATATGTGGCCAACTGGCCTGCACCGCGCTCCCTGCACTGGCAGTCGCTGCTCGTGGCGCGCGCGATTGAAAACCAGGCGTACGTGGTGGGCTGCAACCGCGTGGGGACGGACGGCAACGGGCATCACTATCGCGGCGACAGCCGGGTGGTGAATCCGCAGGGCGAGATTATCGCCACCGCCGAGCCGCATCAGGCGACGCGTATTGATGCGGAGCTGTCCTTGACGGCGCTGAAGGAGTACCGGGAGAAGTTTCCGGCGTGGCAGGATGCGGATCCTTTTAGCATTGAGTGAAAAAAAAGCCGGGTGGCGGCTACGCCTTACCCGGCCTACCAATGTTGCTCGCTTCTTTTAACTCACCAACGCCTGCCCGTCTTTGCGGCTTTCCGTCGCGGCCACGTAGTGTCCTTCCGGCAGGCGGTAAATCACCTGCGCACCACCGAAGTTGTAATCCTGAAGGGGATCTTCCACCACAATCTGATGCCCGCGCTCGCGCAGCGCGGCAATCGTGTTGCGATCGAACGTCGATTCAACGATCACCTCCCTGCCCTGCACCACGCGCCAGCGCGGCGCATCGATTGCCGCCTGCGGGTTTTGCCCGTGCAGCATGATGCGCAGCGCCATCTGCATGTGCCCCTGCGCCTGCATCGGGCCGCCCATCACGCCGAAGGACATCAGCGGCTGGCCGTTGCCGTCCATCGCAAAGCCCGGAATGATGGTGTGGAACGGGCGCTTGCTGCCCGCCAGCGCGTTCGGGTGCTTCGGATCCAGCACAAAGCCGCAGCCCCGGTTTTGCAGGCTGATCCCGGTATCCGGCACCACAATGCCTGAACCGAAGCCCATATAGTTGGACTGAATAAACGAGACCATCATCCCGCTGGCGTCCGCGGTGCTGATGTAGACCGTGCCGCTCTGCGTCGGGGAACCGTAGACAAAATCAGAGGCATAGTCGTGGTTGATCAGCGCCGCGCGCGACTTCAGATAATGGTCGCTCAGCAGCTCTTTTGCCGCGAAGGCCATGTGTTCTTCGTCCGCCACGTAGCGGTCGAGATCCGCCAGCGCCAGCTTCATCGCCTCGATGGACAGATGCAGAGACTGCACGGAATCCGGATGATGCTTCTCAATGCCGCACTGCTCAAGGATGCCGAGCGCAATCAGCGTGGCGATCCCCTGACCGTTAGGCGGGAGCTCCTGCACCGAACCGCCCGCGAAGTCGCGCGACAGCAGCTTTACCCAGTCCACGCGATGGTTGGCCAGATCCTCAGCCGTCAGGTGCGCGCCATGTTCTTTGGCGAAAGCGGCAATTTTCTGCGCCAGCTCGCCGCGGTAAAAGGCGTCGCCGTTAGTTTTCGCAATCAGCTCCAGCGAGTTCGCCTGCGCCGGGTTACGGAAGATCTCCCCCACGCGCGGGGCGCGGCCTTCCGGCGCGAAGCAGGCGCTGAAGCCCGGCTGATCTTTCAGCTTGTGATAGCCGCGCTGCCAGAGATGCCCAATCAGTGGGGAGACCGGGAAGCCGTTGCGCGCGTAGTCAATGGCGGGCTGCGCCAGGGTGGTCAGCGGCAGCGTGCCGAAGCGTTCCGCCAGGGCGACCCAGCCGGATACCGCCCCCGGCACGGTCACCGCGTCCCAGCCGATTTCGGGCACCGCGGTTTTTCCGGCAAACAGATCCGCGTGCCAGCTCGCAGGCGAACGACCGGAGGCGTTCAGGCCGTGCAGCTTTTCACCGTCCCAGACGATAGCAAAGGCGTCGCTGCCGATGCCGTTGCCGGTCGGCTCGACCACCGTCAGCGCCATGGCGGCGGCTATGGCCGCATCCACGGCATTCCCGCCCAGCTGCAGCATCTTCATTCCCGCCTGCGCCGCCAGCGGCTGCGAAGTGGCAACAGCGTTATGGCCCAGCATCGGCGGACGGCGTGAAGCGTAACCGGACGTAAAATCTAGCGCTTTGGTCATCATGACTCCTTAGTCGTGGCGCGGATCGAGCGCATCGCGCAGCCCGTCGCCGAGTAAATTGAAGCCCTGCACGGCAAGGAAAATCGCCACGCCGGGGAAAATGGACATCCACGGAGCCTGTTCAAGAAAACCTTTGGCGGTGTTGAGCATGGAGCCCCAGGACGGATTGGGCGGCTGCTGTCCCAGCCCCAAAAACGACAGGCTGGCTTCAGCGATTATCGCCGAGGCAATCGCCAGCGTGGCCTGCACCAGAATCGGCGACATCACGTTGGGCAGAACGTATTTGATGATGATCCAGCGATCCGGCAGGCCAATTGCCCGCGCGCCGTCGATGTACTCTTCGTTGCGAATGGCGATCACCTGGCCGCGCGTCAGGCGGGCGAAGATCGGCATCGCGGAAAGGCCGATGGCGATCATCGCGTTCGTCAGGCTCGGGCCCAAAAACGCCCCCAGCGCGATCGCCATGATCAGGAACGGGCAGGCCAGCAGCGCCTCGATCACGCGCGAGATGACGCCGTCCCACATCTTCTGGAAGTAACCCGCCACCAGCCCCAGCGGTACGCCGATAACCACGGCAATCACCACAGACATACAGCCCGCCATCAGCGAGGTGCGTGCCCCCCAGATAATGCGGGATAGGATGTCTCGCCCCAGCTCGTCGGTGCCGAACCAGTACATCGCCGACGGCGCTTTGCGCACCGCCAGGAAGTTGGCTTTGACCGGGTCGAACGGGGCGATCCACGGCGCCAGCAGCGCCACCAGCACAAACAACCCCACCACTGCCGCGCCAATGAGCGCGCTTTTATTGGCGAGGAATTTTTTCAATACCCGGTTTTGCGCCCGCGGCAGTGCGGGCACAACGGTTTGGGTCGTCATTTCCGCCATCGTTAGCCTCGCATTTTCGGGTTGATAAGGACGTAAAGCACGTCGGCCAGCAGGTTGAGCATCAGGAAGCCGATGGCGACGATCAGCACCACGCCCTGCACCACCGCGTAATCACGGTTAAATACCGAATCGACGATCATCTTGCCGAAGCCCGGAATGGTGAACACCTGCTCGGTCAGCACCGCGCCGCCCAGCAGTTCGCCAAACAGCAGCGTGGTGAGGGTAATCACCGGCACCAGCGCGTTGCGAAAGGCGTGCTTTAAGATCACCGCCTTCGGCAGCAGCCCTTTCGCCCGCGCGGTACGGATGTAATCCGCTTTCAGCACGGCAATCATCGAGGCGCGGGTGTGGCGCATCAGCGTTGCCGCCAGGCCAGTTCCGAGCACGGACGCGGGCAGCAGCAGCGTGCGCAGGTTCTGGAGCGGGTCTTCACTGAACGGCACGTAGCCGGACGCGGGTAGCCACTGCAGGTTTACCGAAAAGACCAGAATCAGCAGGATCCCCAGCCAGAAGTGCGGGATCGAGATCCCCGAGATCGCCACGAAGTTCGCCCCGTGATCGACCCAGCTGTTTTTGTTCACCGCCGCGAGGATCCCCATGCTGATGCCAAACACCAGTGCGATAATCATCGCCAGCAGCGACAGCTCAAGCGTCACCGGTAGCTTGCTGGCAATCAGCTGCGTCACCGGTTCGTGCGTGCGTAAGGAGACGCCCAGATCGCCCTGCAGCGCCCGCGTCAGCCAGTGGAAATACTGCACCGGGATCGGCGCATCGAGGTTCAGCTCCGCGCGCAGCTGGGCGATGACCGCCGGGTCGCGCTCCTCCCCGGCCATGGCGATCAGCGGGTCGCCGGGCAGCAGCTTTTGCAGCCCAAACACCATCATGCTCACCAGCAACAGCGTCGGGACGGCCAGCAGCAGACGTTTGCAAATCAGTTCCAGCATGGGCTCTCCTCAGGACACTTATTTCGCAAGCGTTAAGCCAGCCAGACGCACGATGCCGTCCGGGTACGGCTTAAAGCCCTGCACGCTTTTGTTCAGGCCAAAAATACGCGGCTCGAAGTAGAGGTAGGCAATCGGCATGTCGGTTTGCAGCTGCTTCACCACCTTGTCGTACAGCGGCTGGCGCGCGGCCTGGTCGGTACTCTGGCGCGCCTGGGTCAGCCACTCATCGACCTGCGCGTTGCTGTAGCGGCCGTCGTTCAGGGTGCCTTTGCTGTTGATAAAGCCGTAGATGCTGCCGTCCGGATCCGGGCGCCCCGACCAGCCGGAGAAGCTCAGCTGATAGTCCCCGCTCTGCTGGCGGTCCAGCAGCGTGGCGAATTCGGTCATCTGCAGGTTCAGGTTAAAGCCCGCCTCGGCGACCATCGCCTGCAGCACCTGCCCCACCTGCTGCGAGGTTGGGTTGTTCGGCACCAGCAGGTTGACGGTCAGCGGCGCGGTGACGCCTGCCGCTTTGAGCAGGGCTTTGGCTTTATCGACGTCACGCGGCGGGACCGGCAGGTTGACGTGATACGGACTCACCGTGGAAAACGCCTGGTTGGCTGGCGTATACAACCCTTCAAAGACCACCTGATTTAGCGCATCGCGGTCGATGGCCTGAGAAAACGCTTCGCGTACTCGAGCGTCCTTGAACGGATCGTTGGCGGGCACCTTGCCGTTATTGATGTTGAAAGTGATGCCCTGATAGCCCAGACCGGTCACCTTCGCCAGCGCCAGCTTGCTGTCGGCTTCGACGGTTTTAACGTCGCTGGCGGCGATGCCTTCGGTCAGATCAAGATCGCCCGCGCGCAGGTTCGCGAGGCGCACGGAGGCATCCGGGATCGGCAGATAGATGATTTTGTCGAAGTGGTAGGCGTCTTTGTTCCAGTAGTTGTCGAAGCGGGTCAGAACGATGCGGTCCTGGGAGACGCGGCTGTCGAATTTATACGGGCCGGAACAGACCGGATGGGCGGCAAAGTCAGGCTTTTTTGCCGCTTCAGGGGCCATCATGGCGCCCGCACGGTCGGTGAGCTGCATCAGCAGTGCCGCATCCGGCGTTTTCAGGTGCAGGGCAATCTGCATCGGACCGGTGACCTCGACCGATTCAACGGAGGAGATCTCGCTTTTACGCAGGGAGCCTTTTAAGGTCAGGGCGCGGTCGAGGTTGTATTTTGCCGCGGCGGCATCGAATTTCTCACCGTCGTGGAAGGTCACGCCTTCGCGCAGGTTGAGCGTCAGGGTTTTACCGTCGTCACTCCACGCCCAGTCTTTGGCCAGACCGGGGACGACCTTCAGGTTTTCATCCACATCCACCAGCCTGTCGCACAGGGAGGCAAAGACGAAGCGGCCATAGTAGGTGCGCGCCAGATGCGGGTCGAGCATGTCCGGGTCAGCCCCCAGGCCAATACGCAGCACGCTTTCAGAATGGGCGGGCAGCGCCGCGCCAAGCAACATAACACTTCCCAGTACGGTCAAAAGAGAATTACGCATTGTCATTATCATGAGTTCCTTGAAGGAAGGGACGGGTGGGTGGCCGCGTGTTCAAACAGCGCGCGGCGGCGCAGAAAAGCAGCGGATGGCGGTGCGATCTGGATAACGCTGCGATCGCGGTTGATCTCCTGCCAGCGATGACAGGCAACCTGACGCCCGCCGTCGAGCACCTGACTAATCGGCTCGACCTGACGGCATTCGTCGGTGACGTACGGGCAGCGGGTGTGGAAACGGCAGCCGGACGGCGGACTGGCCGGGTTCGGTAAGTCCCCCTGCAGCAGCGGCGCGTCGCGTTCAGCGCCCGGCTGCATCTGCGGTGCCGAGGCGATCAGCGCCTGGGTATAGGGGTGCAGCGGTGCGTCAAAGATCTCATCGACGCTGGCAAGCTCAACGATTTGCCCGAGGTACATGACCGCCACACGGTCGCTCATATGGCGAATAACAGCCAGACCGTGGGCGACAATCACCATCGTCAGCCCCAACTGGTGCTTCAGGCTTTCCAGTAAATTGACCACCTGCGCCTGCACCGACACATCCAGCGCGGATACCGGCTCATCGCCCAGCAGCAGCTTTGGTCCTGAGGCCAGCGCGCGCGCAATGCCGATACGCTGGCGCTGCCCGCCGGAAAACTCGTGCGGGTAGCGCCCGGCCCAGGCGGCGGGCAGGCCCACGGTCTTAAGCAGTTCGGCAACGCGGTACTGCCGGTCCCCTTTCTTCATGTTCTGGTGCAGCCACAGCGGCTCACCGACGATCTGCTCCACCGTCATGCGCGGGTTCAGGGAGGCGAAGGGATCCTGAAAGATGATCTGCAGCTCGCGGCGGAGCTGATTGAGGCGCGCGCCCGAGGCGTGGGTGATCTCTTCCCCCTGATAAAACACGCGCCCTTCGCTGGCGGCCAGCAGGCGCAGCAGCAGGCGGCCAAGCGTGGATTTTCCGGAACCGGACTCGCCGACAATCGCCAGCGTTTCGCCCGGCATCACGGCAAGCGACACGCGATCGACCGCCGTGACGAACCGGGCCGGGGTAAAGAGTTTTTTCGGGCCGGGGAACAGCTTGCTGAGGTCCCGAGCTTCCAGAATGGGCGTGGTCATGCGGTCTCTCCCAGGGCGATGTGGTGTTCGAGCGGCACGCGGAAGCAGGCAACCCGATGGCCCGCGCCGAGCGTGGTGAGCGGCGGTTTTTCATCATGGCAGCGCGACTGCGCAAACGGGCAGCGCGTTGCGAAACGGCAGCCTTGCGGCATGGATTCCGGCAGCGGGACCGATCCGGGAATAGTGGAAAGCGGGCCCTTGCGTGCGCCAAGGGAGGGGATCGAGCCCATCAGGCCGATGGTGTACGGGTGCTGCGGGTCGGCAAATATCGCCTCGACGCTCCCCTGCTCTACCACCTGTCCGGCATACATCACCGCCACCTGCTGCGCCACTTCGGCCACCACGCCTAAATCGTGGGTGATCATCAGCACCGCCGTGCCGGTTTCCTCTTTCAAGGTGTTGAGCAAGGTGAGGATTTGCGCCTGGATAGTGACGTCGAGCGCGGTGGTCGGCTCGTCGGCAATCAATAATTTAGGATGATTGATCAGCGCCATGGCAATCATCACGCGCTGGCGCATGCCGCCGGAAAGCTGGTGGGGATAGGCCTTCAATCGCATCTCTGCTGCCGGAATCTGCACTTTCTCGAGGATCTGCAGCGCGATCTTCATCGCCTCTGCGCGCGAGACGTCCTGATGACGCATAACCGCCTCGCTCAGCTGATCGCCCAGCGTAAACGCCGGATTGAGCGAGGTCATCGGCTCCTGGAAAATCATCGCCAGCTCGCTACCGCGCAGATCGGCATATTCCCGCGGCGAGAGCTTGCGCAGATCGTGGCGACGAAACTGCATCTCCCCGCTGACGATCCGTGCGCTGGCGGGCAGTAACCCCATCAGCGCCAGGGAGGTGATACTTTTCCCACAGCCGGATTCTCCCACCAGCACCAGCGTTTCGCCCGCCCTGACGGTCAACGAGATACCGTCAAGCACGCTTACCGGCGAGCCCGCGAACGTAACGTTGAGGTTTTTTACTTGCAATACGGGCGTGGCGTCCTTGAAGGGGATTGTCGTCATGGCGTGAAGTCGTCCTCGAGGTGGATCGCCTGAATCAGGGCGGTTTGCAGGCTGAGCAGGTGTTCGCGCATCGCGGTCGCGGCCTCGTTAGGCTGGCGATGGATAATGGCAGCCATGATCTTGTGATGGTGGTCGTTATAGCTATCGACACGCTCGGGGGTGCGTGCCAGCTCGCGCAGATGCTGCCAGCCCGGTTCACGCCGCACGGCATCAATGGCATCAAACAGGCCGAGCATCAGGCGGTTGCCAGCCGCTTCCGCAATGGCGCGGTGAAAGGCGCTATCCCACAGTTCGTTGAGATCGCGGTCATCCGGGCTGACCTTGTCGATGCGTTCCAGCATGCGCTGCATGAGCGCAAGGTTTTCCCTGGTGGCACGCAGTGCCGCAAGCCGGGCTAAGCCGGGTTCCAGCTGCAGACGAGCTTCCATCACTTCCAGAAGGTTGGTTTGCTGAACCAATCCCTGAAGGGCCAGCGGTTCAACGGGTGCAGCCGGGCCGATAAAGGTCCCTTTGCCCTGCTTACGCCAGATGCGCCCCTCTTCTTCCAGCACGTCCAGCGCGCGACGCACTTCACGTCGTCCTACGCCGAGTGTGTCCGACAGCTCACGTTCCGTGGGCAGCGGAGTGCCTGGTGTTGACTCGTGCTGGTTGATTAGCCCGCGCAGCTGTTCAAGCGCGGTGCTGGAATTTGCCAGAAACCGTGACGGTTTTTCCATATTGGTTCGCTCGCTTTCATCATTGCTTTATTTTTATTAACGATAAGTTATTGATATGGAATGACGCTTATCGTGCTAATGATTAAGCAATAACCAAACCAATCTGCAATTGGTTCAGTAATTTTTTGCATAGCGGGTTATAAGCAGATGATTCTGTATGAATTCTTTTTTACAGAGAGACACAATCTGACTCGAGCCTGAATAGCTGACGGTGGAAAAATGCACAACAACAGTGCAAAGAATGCACTAATGATGTGCAATTGTTAATTAATTGCACTATTGATATTAACTTTTTGTTAACTACAAGTCAGAAGAGAGGGAATGGAATCACAGCTGGCTGAAACGACGAAGGCCTGAATCATTTCTGATTCAGGCCTTCTGAATAGTGGCGGAACGGACGGGACTCGAACCCGCGACCCCCTGCGTGACAGGCAGGTATTCTAACCGACTGAACTACCGCTCCACTGTTCCCGTTTGGGGAACGAGGCGCATATTACGGTGCGCCTCCGATCTCGTCAACGCTTTTTCTCGCGTTTTGAATCGTTTGCTGCAAAAATCGCCCAAACGATGTTTTTACAGGCATTCCGGCGTTTTTTCAGGCACGCCAGAGACAGCTGCCGCCCTTCTTCTGCACCAGATCAAGACGGGATTCGTGATTAAGCAGCTCTTCATCACTGGCTAAAACAACCCGCAGCCGGCTTGCCTGACGGACGACACGCTGAATACCCGCTTCGCCCTGCGTTTGCTGCGACTCATTTTCCATACTGAACTTCATAGACGTCTGCCCACCGGTCATCGTCAGATAGACATCGGCGAGGATCTGGGCATCGAGCAACGCCCCGTGGAGCGTTCGTTTGGTATTATCTATCTCGTAGCGCGAACACAGTGCATCCAGGCTGTTACGCTTGCCGGGGAACATTTTCCTCGCCAGCGCCAGACTGTCTGTCACCTTACAGAAGGTATTCGTCTTCGGGATACCACGGTTAAGCTTGCTGAATTCATAATCCATAAAGCCGATATCGAACGAGGCGTTATGGATAACAAGCTCAGCGCCCCTGATGTATTCCAGGAATTCGTCAGCCACGTCCGCAAACGTCGGCTTATCCAGCAAGAACTCATCGGCAATACCGTGAACGCCGAACGCTTCGGGATCCACCAGCCGATCGGGCTTGAGATAGACGTGGAAGTTGTTCCCCGTAAGACGACGGTTCACCACTTCAACGGCGCCGATCTCAATGATCTTATGCCCTTCGTAGTGCGCGCCGATCTGGTTCATACCGGTGGTTTCGGTATCGAGGACGATCTGGCGAGTAATTGCAGTGCTCATAGCGGTCATTTATGTCAGACTTATCGTTTAACTGAACGTTTCAAATACAGGAAGTCTACCAGAGATGCGTAAACAGGTAGAAATTTTCACCGATGGATCTTGTCTCGGCAACCCGGGTCCCGGCGGCTACGGCGCGATTATGCGTTATCGCCAGCATGAAAAAACTTTTAGCGAAGGCTATTTTCTGACCACCAACAACCGGATGGAGCTCATGGCGGCCATCGTGGCGCTGGAGGCATTAAAAGAACATTGTGACGTGGTGTTAAGTACCGACAGCCAGTACGTTCGTCAGGGAATTACCCAGTGGATCCATAACTGGAAAAAACGCGGCTGGAAGACTGCCGATAAGAAACCGGTCAAGAACGTCGATCTCTGGAAACGGCTTGATGCCGCCCTGGGCCAGCACCAGATCAAGTGGGAGTGGGTTAAAGGGCACGCCGGTCATCCGGAAAACGAACGCTGTGACGAACTGGCGCGTGCGGCAGCCGCTAACCCTGCGCATGAGGACGCGGGCTATCAGCCTGAATCCTGATCAGGGCTTTCTGTACTGCCGCGTGGCGCCAACGGTCTGGCGGATCGGCGTTTTCGATTTGCTCTGCTTCATGGGATTAAGCGTAAGGGGAATGGTTCGCTTACGCGCGACGATAAACTGCATGCAGCCTAAGGCAGGCAAATGCGTGCTCAACAAGACGCCCCCCTGCCGTGCCCAGGGCAGCACCTGAAAGCCGCAGTAGCAGAGCACTTCGAAGTTAAGCAGTGACAGCCAGTCGAGCTGGCGCATCATGGTGAACATCCGGCTGTTGTAAGGCGGCGTCCGGCGCAGCACCGGTACCAGCTTTCGCAGGCCCATCAGGCTCAGCGGGTTGAATCCGCTCAGCACCAGCCAGCCGTCATCAATCAGCACGCGATCGGCTTCGCGAAGCAGACGGTGCGGATCGCTGCACCAGGGTAACGTATGTGCGAGCAAACACGCATCAACGGATTTTTCCGCAAACGGCAGATGTAACGGGTCTGCTTTCACCTGAACCGGCGATCCGCCGAGAGAGACGTTCACCTGATGCGAGATAGCGCAGCTTTCGGTATTGATTTCCGCGCTGAGATTGCCAATCTTAAGCAGGTGAAAGCCATACATTTTCGCGAGCCAGGGCTTCAGCTGTTGCTCTAACGCCTCGCGATAGTATTCACCCCAGGGCAGTTCCGCCCAACGTTCCGGTGCTGCGACAGTCTGAGGTATCCTTGCCGGTTTCATCAACACACCCGCCACGCTATAAGAGGTAATGTATGAATCTTATCAGTATTTCTGCTTTTGAGGACAATTACATCTGGGTTTTGGTTGACGATGAACGTCGATGCGTCATTGTCGATCCCGGAGAATCCGCCCCCGTACTGCGCGCAATAGAAGAGAACGGCTGGCAGCCGGAAGCCATTCTGTTGACGCATCACCATAACGATCATACGGGCGGTGTACCTGAACTGCGTACCCATTTTCCGCATGTTGTGGTTTACGGACCGTCAGAGGCACAAGATAAGGGTGTCACGCAAGTAGTCGAAGAAGGCGAAAAAATCCTCATACGCGAGTGGGAGTTTTCCGTATTTGCCACACCGGGTCACACTTTGGGACATCTGTGTTTCTACAGTAAGCCTTATCTTTTTTGCGGTGACACGCTGTTCTCAGGGGGCTGCGGAAGGCTGTTTGAAGGAACACCAGCGCAAATGTATCAGTCTTTACAGAAGATTAACGCATTACCCGATGACACCGTTATTTGTTGCGCGCATGAGTATACATTAGGGAATATGAAGTTTGCCGTCAGCCTGTTGCCTGAGGATCGGGCGATTCAGGATTATTATCACAAAGTGAAGGAGTTACGTGCAAAAAACCAAAACACACTCCCCGTAATTCTGAAAAACGAGCGCCAAATTAATTTATTTTTGCGAACATATGATATTGATTTAATTAGCAAAATTAACCAAGAAACAAATTTGCAACAACCAGAACAGCGATTTGCATGGTTAAGGTCAAAGAAAGATAACTTCAGATAATTGCTGGTTGCCTTTTCAAAAATTCGCCGTTATCATCGCTCGTCTTTTAAGCAACTATTGACACACACATGAAGGCAAAAGCGATATTACTCGCCTCTGTCCTGCTTGTAGGTTGCCAGTCGCAGAACGGCAGCAACGTACAACAGCACGCACAGAGCCTTTCTGCAGCTGGTCAAGGGGAAGCAGGGAAGTTTACAAGTTCGGCGCGCTGGATGGACGATGGGACATCTTTCGCGCAGGAGCAAGACTTGTGGACCTCTATTGGCGACGAGCTAAAGATGGGAATTCCGGAAAACAGCCGGATTCGCGAACAGAAACAGAAGTATTTAAGTAATAAGAGCTATCTCCACGATGTAACGTTACGGGCAGAGCCGTATATGTACTGGATAGCCGGGCAAGTTAAGAAACGTAACATGCCTATGGAGCTGGTACTCCTACCCATAGTGGAGAGCGCTTTTGACCCACACGCGACGTCTGGCGCCAATGCCGCAGGCATTTGGCAGATCATTCCGAGCACCGGGCGAAACTATGGTCTGAAACAGACCCGCAACTATGATGCGCGTCGCGATGTTGTCGCTTCAACGACAGCCGCTCTCGACATGATGCAACGTCTGAACAAGATGTTTGACGGCGACTGGCTGTTAACGGTCGCAGCGTACAATAGCGGCGAAGGTCGTGTACTGAAGGCAATGAAAGCGAATAAAGCACGGGGTAAATCCACCGATTTTTGGTCGCTCTCACTGCCACAGGAAACAAAGATTTACGTACCGAAAATGCTGGCTTTGAGCGATATTCTCAAGAACAGCAAGCGTTACGGTGTACAACTGCCAACACCAGACGAAAGTCGTGCACTGGCGCGCGTTCGCCTCAGCAATCCGGTTGATATTCAACAGGTTGCTGATATGACGGGTATGTCGGTAAGTAAATTGAAAACCTTTAATGCTGGCGTTAAAGGCTCAACGCTGGGGGCGAGTGGCCCGCAGTATGTAATGGTTCCGCAGAAACATGCTGAGCAGTTACGTGAGTCTTTAGCTTCGGGTGAAATCGCCGCCGTTCAGTCAACGCTGATCGCGGATGCATCATCAGTTAACAGCCGCAGCTATAAGGTTCGTTCAGGTGATACGCTTTCGGGCATTGCGTCACGTCTTGGCGTGAATGCGAAAGATCTGCAGCAGTGGAATAACCTGCGCAGTTCAGGCCTGAAAGTGGGTCAAACTCTGACGGTGGGTGCAGGTAGCAGCGCACAGCGTCTCGCCAGCAACAGCGATAGCATTACCTATCGCGTGCGTAAGGGTGATTCGCTGTCCAGTATCGCAAAACGTCACGGCGTGAACATCAAAGATGTGATGCGCTGGAACAATGATACTGACAATCTGAAACCGGGCGACCAGCTGACGCTGTTTGTGAAGAACAGCGCAACGCCAGACTCCTGATAACACGACCGAAAGATAAAAAGGCACCGATTCCCCTCGGTGCCTTTTTTGTTTATCCCGCTTTTTGCGCTTCCGCCATGATGGTATCGCTGGTAAATGAACCATCGTCCTGCAGTTCAAAGTACGCCTTCACCTCTGCCGACGCACTCTCCTGATACAGCCTGATAGCCTGGCTTAATGCTTCCGGGGTGCGCATACGCGCAATCCACGAGCTAAACTCCAGCGGTAAACGGTCTGTGATTAACGATCGCGCGATCAGCCCCGCTTCCGTGATAAGCGATAACCACTCTCCGCTGGCGTAGTTTTGCACATGGGAGGTGTCGCGCAGCGCTTCCACCGTCTGCAGCCAGATATTACGTACCGGATGCCCAGGTGACATGACATCCATAATAATGAAGATGCCACCCGGCTTCAGAACGCGTTTGGCTTCGCGTAATGCCTGGCCAACATCATGCCAGTGGTGCGCGGAATAACGGCTGATCACCACCTCAAACGAGGCATCATCAAAAGGTAAGGATTCGGCATAGCCCTGGCGCGTATCGATGTTGCCCAGTCCCTTCGCTTTCGCCGCTTCAGCAACCACCTCCAGCATCTGGCTGGATAAGTCATATGCGGTTACGTGCGCCACCTGCTGCGCAGCCGTGAAGCTGGCATGCCCTGCCCCACAGCCTAAATCCAGCACGTGCGCCTGCGGGAATGCCGACAGGCGCTCACCGAGGCGTACCAGATCGCGACCTGAAGCGTGCACGGCGCTGCTCAGATAGGCATTTGCCTGAGAACCAAACTGTTTTTCTACGTTGGCATGATGGGAGTGTGTTGTTGTCATCGTACTGTCCTTTGTGGGTTAAAAATAGAAGGGCAGCACCCGCGCAGGTCTGCCCCACGGCAGACCTGACACACCATTATTTATCAGGTTTGCCGGGACTGAATTCGACTAGTAGAGGGTTATGATCGGAGGCGCGCGTCACCAGCACAGAGGCGTCGTGCACGCTTAAACCACGGTAGAAGACAAAATCGAGAGGACGACCAAAGGCTTTTTTGCGCTGGTCATCGCTAAAACGGACTTCACGCAGCGACATTTCGCGCGCAAAGCGGTACAGCGCATTCATGCGCGGGCGACTCCAGGCATTGAAATCACCGGCCATAATGATCGGCCCACTGTGATGCGCAATCTGATCGCCGATCGGAAGTAACTGCTTGCTATAAACATCCACGCCCAGGCTGAAGTTTACCGCGTGGATATTCACGACCATCAGCATACGGGTATCCGGCAGTGGATAGACCGTCACCAGTGCCGATTTCGCCAGACGCAGGATAGGCTCGCGTTCGCGCAGTGGACAACAATAGACCGGATGTGCTGCTGAAAGCGTCATCACCCCCGAGGGGTGCTGAGGCAGAACAAAGGCCGGTACCTGGTCGGCGGCAAGATAGTGAGTGGTGGCAAACCGGACCAGCTCAGGGGTGGTTTGCGCCTCCTGGAGCAGAACCAGATGGGCATCTTTGCCAAAATTCTTGAGTACCGATAACCACTCCGCACGCTGCTGCTTAAAGATATTCCACACCAGTACGCGGATTTTTTCATCGCTGCTTAACGGTGTGCCGGCGGGTAATGCCTGACTGATGCTCGCAAACGACCCCGGAGGCAAGATCCTCTCCGCGGGCATTCCGGCAACATAACGCATGGCATAGGTATTTTTTCGCACTTTTGGAAACAGCCTCTGTAACATGAACCAGTCCGGAAAACGGACTGGTTCTAATGTTATAGGGACTTTAGGTCACACTTTCAACGCAATTTCTGAGAAACCGCTTTCCAGTTTTGTAAGCCAGCGCTTACTGATGTTACCCCAGCGCAACGCGGGCTGGCTTATCCAGACGTCCGCTCATGCCAATCAGCAGGAAGGCGATCAGGACAATCACCGCGCCAATCCACGGGGTCTGGGTCAATCCGAAGTGCTCGACGGTTTGTCCGCCAATAATTGAACCCAGCGCAATACCAATATTAAATGCGGCAATGTTCAGCCCCGATGCCACGTCCACCGCATTTGGCGTATAAAGCTCGGCTTTCTGTACAACGTAGACCTGAAGCCCTGGCACATTACCAAAAGCGAAGATCCCCATGACCAGTACCGTAACCAGCGCGGCGTACTGTATCGAGGCGGTGAACTGGAAAATCATCAGCAGAACAACCAGCGCGGCGAAGATGAATTTCAGCGCCGGCACCGCACCATGCTTATCCGCAAGCTTGCCGCCCCAGATATTGCCAATCGCAACGGAAATACCGTACCCCAGCAAGATCCAGCTCACGGCGTTGGGAGAGAAGCCCGCCAGGTCCTGCATCATCGGTGCCAGGAAGGTAAAAGCAGTGAATACGCCACCATAGCCCAGTGCCGTAACCGCGTAGATGATCAGCAAACGCGGATGCGTAAGTACCTTCAGCTGATCGCTCAAGCTAGCGCTGGCCCGGCCTGGAATATTCGACGGCACCAGCAGCAGGCTGGTCACCAGGGCAATGACGCCCAGTAGGGAGACGGCCAGGAACGTTTCACGCCAGCCGAAGTGTTGTCCGATAAACGTGCCCAACGGTACGCCCGTAACGAGTGCAACGGTCAACCCACCGAACATGATCGCAATGGCGGATGCCGCTTTCTCTTTGGGTACCAGGCTGGTTGCAATAGTAGAACCAATCGAGAAGAACACCCCGTGAGCAAGGCCGGTCAACAGCCGAGCGATGACCAGCGTGGTGTAGTCCGGCGCCTGCCAGGCCAGAATGTTGCCGGCGGTGAACAGCACCATCAGTGCAACTAACAGCTGCTTACGCGGAAAGCGTCCGGTCAGGGCCGTCAGGACTGGCGCACCGACAGCAACGCCCAGGGCGTAGATGGACACCAGCAATCCGGCGGAGGGCAGCGAGATCGCAAGCTGGTTAGCAATGGTGGGAACCAGTCCCACGATAACAAATTCGGTCGTGCCAATTGCGAAGGCACTGATCGTCAGGGCAAGTAGCGCCAGTGGCATAAAATACTCCGTATCATCAGGATTAAGATGACAGGCAGTATGCGCCAGTGCTTAAATAACAAAAATGGTCAAAATCTCAATAGAATTTTGCGGGTGGTGCAACAATGAAAGCAACGTCAGAAGAGCTGACAATCTTTGTCGCCGTGGTTGAAAGCGGCAGCTTTAGCCGCGCGGCCGAACAGCTGGGACAGGCTAACTCAGCCATCAGCCGCTCGGTAAAAAAGCTGGAGATGAAGCTTGGGGTGAGTCTGCTCAACCGAACGACGCGGCAGCTGAGCCTGACGGAGGAAGGTGAGCGTTATTTTCGCCGCGTGCAGTCGGTACTGCAGGAGATGGCCGCAGCAGAGACCGAGATTATGGAGACCCGCAGCACGCCGCGTGGGTTACTGCGCATTGATGCAGCCACGCCGGTTGTGCTGCACTTTCTGATGCCGCTAATCAAACCTTTCCGTGAACGCTATCCGGAGATGACGCTCTCTCTGGTCTCGTCCGAGACGTTTATTAACCTCATCGAGCGAAAGGTAGATGTGGCGATCCGGGCCGGAACGCTGACCGATTCCAGCCTGCGCGCCCGCCCGCTGTTTGCCAGCTACCGTAAAATTATCGCGTCGCCACAGTATATTGCTGAACATGGCAAACCGGAGACGGTTGAGGAGTTGAAACAGCATTTGTGCCTGGGCTTCACGGAACCCGTTTCGCTAAATACCTGGCCCGTCGCCTGCCCTGACGGTCAGTTGCATGAGATCACCTGCGGGTTGTCGTCCAACAGCGGGGAGACGCTGAAGCAATTGTGTCTTGAAGGCAACGGTATCGCCTGTTTGTCTGACTATATGATTGATAAGGAGATTGCGCGGGGTGAACTGGTGGAATTGATGGCCGATAAACGCCTGCCAGTGGAAATGCCTTTTAGCGCGGTGTATTACAGCGACAGAGCGGTGAGTACGCGCATTCGTGCCTTTATCGATTTTCTGAGTGAACATATAAAAACAGCTCCCGGAGGAGCTGTGTGAGGGTTCAGGTTACAGAGGGTGGGTCAAACTTAATCCCAGTTTGGCGCTAAGCCTTCCGGGCTGACCAGGCGATCGTTGCACTCCAGGGCTGCGATCGCTTTTTTATCGTCAGCATCCAGATGAAGATCCGTTGCTAACAGGTTGCTCGCCAGGTTTTCACGCTTAGTGGATGATGGGATCACGGCATACCCTTCACCCATTGCCCAAGCCAGTATTACCTGCGCAGCCGTCGCATTATGCTTCTCGGCGATACGGATAATCACCTCATCTTTCAGCGCCTTACCGTAGGCCAGCGTCATGTATGAGGAGATGTGGATCCCATGCTGTTTTGCCCAGTCCACCACTTTGCGGTTTTGCAGATATGGAGAGAGCTCAATCTGGTTGGTTGCAATATTTTCTGCGCCAACAGCAGCAATGGCTTTTTCCATCAGCGGGATCGTGAAGTTGGAGATCCCAATTTCGCGGGTTAAGCCCTGCTTTTTCGCTTCCAGCAGCGCCTGCATGAATTCTTCCACAGAGACGGCATCGTTCGGTGATGGCCAGTGGACCAGCGTCAGATCCACGTAGTCAGTACGCAGTTTTTTCAGGCTTTCTTTCAGGCTTGGGATCAGCTTGTCTTTGCTGAGATTCTCAATCCAGATTTTCGTGGTAATAAATAGCTCATTACGCGGCACATCGCTCTCTTCGAGAGCTTGTCCAACGGCAGCTTCGTTTTCATAGATCTGCGCCGTATCAACAGCACGGTAGCCCAGTTCGAGTGCGGTTTTAACTGATGCGATAACTACGTCGTCTTTCAGGCGGAAAGTGCCCAAACCAAATGCAGGGAGAGTCATACTATTCCTCAATCATTATGTTCGTAAACTGAGGACGATTATCGCTGGCGGTGTTATAGAGAAAAAGATCGCAAAATGCAGAGGATTTTTGCTGATTTCGCAATAATTAAACGTCAGATAAGAAAAAAGCCCTGAGCGTTAGCTCAGGGCTTTTAATAAGTGGCGGAACGGACGGGACTCGAACCCGCGACCCCCTGCGTGACAGGCAGGTATTCTAACCGACTGAACTACCGCTCCACCGAAGACTGCTTGTAACCACCGGATTAA
>NZ_VDAS01000028.1:0-55547 GCF_019584165.1 Enterobacter sp. EC_64 | reverse complement strand
ACGGTCTAAATAGGCTGATTCAAGGCATTTACGGGAGAAAAAATCGGCTCAAACATGAAGAAATGAAATGACTGAGTCAGCCGAGAAGAATTTCCCCGCTTATTCGCACCTTCCCAAACACTTCGCGTTTGGCGGGTAGTCTGAATGCCATAATTTGTTTTACTTTAGTAAAAAATCATAATATATCAGACACATATTACAATTAAAATGATATCGCACCTGGAATGTACCCTGCATTCCTGTCATTTTACCCAGCGAAGACGTAACTATACCGACCGACTTTGCGAAACCCTGTCTGCCGGGTTAAATCCTTCGTTTATAGCGAGTCAGATACGCCACGAAAATGCTAAGATAGTCCATGAGGTATATTCAAAGTGGATTGCAGGTATGAAAGTGCATCGGGTTGTGACGCTGAGTGACCGACTGCAAACGTTACTGCCCCATTATGCCCTCAGGCTTAAACGATACTGGATAATGTCGTTTAAAATTAGTAGGATAGCCACTTCATATTTAATACCTTAAAAATTATGCGTCTGGTTTTATCATCCTTTTTTGCACTTGGTCTGTTTAGCAGCCAGGCCTTTGCCGCGCCCGGGCAAACGCAGCAGCCTGACATTCGTGACAGCGGCTTCGTCTATTGCGTAAGCGGCCAGGTGGATACCTTCAACCCGCAAAAAGCGGGCAGCGGCCTGATTGTGGATACCCTTGCCGCGCAGCTTTACGATCGTCTGCTTGATGTAGACCCGTACACTTACCGTCTCGTGCCCGAGCTTGCGGAAAGCTGGGAAGTGCTGGATAACGGCGCAACCTACCGTTTTCACCTGCGCGATGATGTTGTGTTTCAGCGCACGCCGTGGTTTACCCCCTCGCGCAAGCTGAATGCGGATGACGTGGTCTTCACCTTCCAGCGTATCTTCAACCGCAATCACCCGTGGCATAACGTTAACGGCAGCAATTTCCCCTATTTCGACAGCCTGCAGTTTGCCGACACCGTGAAAAGCGTGCGCAAGCTGGATAACCGCACGGTTGAATTCACGCTGACGCGCCCGGATGCCTCATTCCTGTGGCATCTGGCAACCCACTATGCGTCCGTCATGTCGGCCGAATACGCGGCGAAGCTGACGAAAAAAGATCGTCAGGAACTGCTCGATCGTCAGCCGGTCGGCACCGGTCCGTTCCAGTTGGCCGAATACCGCGCCGGGCAATATATTCGTCTGCAGCGCCACGAGCATTTCTGGCGGGGTACGCCGCTGATGCCGCAGGTGGTGGTCGATCTGGGTTCCGGCGGGACGGGACGTCTGTCAAAACTGCTCACCGGGGAATGTGATGTGCTTGCCTGGCCTGCCGCCAGCCAGCTCACGATTTTGCGCGACGATCCGCGCCTGCGTCTGACGCTACGTCCGGGGATGAACATCGCCTATCTGGCCTTTAACACCGATAAGCCGCCGTTGAATAACCCTGCCGTTCGTCACGCCCTTGCGCTGGCCATCAACAACCAGCGCCTGATGCAGTCGATTTATTACGGTACGGCGGAAACCGCCGCCTCAATTTTACCGCGCGCCTCGTGGGCCTACGACGGTGAGGCTAAAATTACGGAATACAATCCGGCAAAAGCACGTGAACAGCTGAAAGCGCTAGGCGCAGAAAACCTCACGCTGCAGCTTTGGGTGCCCACCAGCTCCCAGGCGTGGAACCCGAGCCCGCTCAAGACCGCCGAACTGCTGCAGGCGGATATGGCGCAGGTGGGCGTCAAAGTGATCATCGTACCGGTTGAAGGCCGTTTCCAGGAGGCGCGCCTGATGGACATGAATCATGATTTAACCCTCACCGGCTGGGCGACCGACAGTAACGATCCGGACAGCTTCTTCCGGCCGCTGCTGAGCTGTGCGGCGATAAACTCGCAGACCAACTACGCCCACTGGTGTAACCGGGAGTTTGACACCGTGCTGCAAAAAGCGCTGGCTTCCCAACAGCTGGCCTCGCGCATCGACGCCTATGATGAAGCGCAGAAGATCCTTGCCCAGGAACTCCCGGTGCTGCCGCTGGCCTCTTCCCTGCGCCTTCAGGCGTATCGCTATGATATTAAAGGCCTGGTGCTGAGCCCGTTTGGCAACGCCTCGTTCGCTGGCGTGTCGCGTGAAAAAGAACAAGAGGTGAAAAAACCATGATTATTTTTACCTTGCGCCGGCTCCTGTTGCTGCTGGTGACGCTCTTTTTCCTGAACTTTGTCGGCTTTAGCCTGAGCTATTTCACGCCCCACGCCCCGCTCCAGGGATCGTCGCTGTGGGATGCCTGGCTCTTCTGGTTTAACGGGCTGCTGCACTGGGATTTCGGCGTGTCCAGCATTAACGGGCAGCTTATTTCCGATCAGTTGAAAGAGGTTTTCCCGGCCACGATGGAGCTGTGCATTCTGGCCTTCGGGTTTGCCCTGATGGTCGGGATTCCCGTGGGCATGCTGGCCGGGATATATCGCAACAAATGGCAGGATAAGTTTATTAGCGCCCTCGCCCTGCTCGGCTTCTCCATTCCGGTTTTCTGGCTGGCGCTTCTGCTGACGCTTTTCTTCTCGCTGACAATGGGCTGGCTCCCGGTTTCTGGCCGTTTTGACCTGCTCTACACGGTTAAATCGGTGACGGGCTTTGCCATCATCGATGCGTGGCTGTCTGATTCGGTGTGGCGTCACGAGATGATCGTCAGCGCCCTGCGCCATATGGTATTGCCGGTGCTGACGCTGGCGGTTGCGCCAACAACCGAAGTGATCCGCCTGATGCGCCTGAGCACCATCGAGGTGTTTGACCAGAATTATGTCAAAGCCGCCGCCACACGCGGACTGTCGCGCCTGACCATCCTGCGCCGCAACGTCCTGCACAACGCGCTGCCGCCGGTTATTCCGCGTCTGGGATTACAGTTTTCCACCATGCTCACGCTGGCCATGATCACCGAGATGGTCTTTAGCTGGCCTGGCCTCGGGCGGTGGCTTATTAACGCTATCCGCCAGCAGGACTACGCCGCGATTTCCGCAGGGGTGATGGTGATTGGTTCGCTGGTGATTATTGTTAACGTGTTGTCCGATATTCTGGGTGCCATGGCCAACCCATTGAAGCATAAGGAATGGTATGCCCTACGATAACGTATACAGTGAAAAGCGCACGCCCGGTGTGCTGCGTACCGTGTGGCGTAAATTCTATGGTGATACCACGGCAATGATCGGCCTTTATGGCTGCGCCGGTCTGGTGTTGCTCTGTGTCTTTGGCTCCTGGTTTGCGCCGTACGGCATTGACCAGCAGTTCCTTGGCTATCAGCTGCTGCCGCCGTCCTGGTCGCGCTACGGAGAGGTCTCTTTCTTCCTGGGAACGGACGACCTCGGACGTGACGTGTTGAGCCGCCTGCTGAGCGGTGCGGCCCCGACGGTGGGCGGCGCGTTTGTGGTGACGCTCGCGGCCACGATCTGCGGGCTGGCGCTGGGTATTTTTGCGGGATCCACGCATGGCCTGCGCTCGGCGGTGCTTAACCACATTCTGGATACGCTGCTGTCGATTCCGTCACTGCTGCTGGCGATCGTTGTGGTTGCCTTTGCAGGTCCGCACCTGTCGCATGCCATGTTCGCCGTCTGGCTGGCTATCCTGCCCCGCATCGTGCGCTCGGTTTACAGCATGGTGCATGACGAGCTGGAAAAAGAGTATGTCGTCGCTGCGCGTCTGGACGGCGCGACCACCTTCAATATCCTGTGGTTTGCCGTGCTGCCTAACATCGCGTCCGGGCTGGTCACCGAGATCACCCGTGCCCTGTCGATGGCGATTCTGGACATTGCGGCGCTCGGCTTCCTCGACCTCGGCGCGCAGCTGCCGTCGCCCGAATGGGGTGCGATGCTCGGTGACGCGCTGGAGTTAATTTACGTGGCACCGTGGACGGTTATGCTGCCGGGTGCGGCCATTATGGTGAGCGTGCTGCTGATCAACCTGCTGGGTGACGGTATTCGCCGTGCAATTAACGCGGGGGTGCAATAATGCCGCTTCTTGATATTCGCAACCTCACCATTGAATTCAAAACCGGTGAAGGCTGGGTTAAAGCCGTCGATCGCATCAGCATCACCCTCGCGGAGGGTGAAATTCGCGGGCTGGTGGGGGAATCCGGATCAGGCAAAAGCCTGATCGCCAAAGCCATCTGCGGCGTGGCGAAAGATAACTGGCGCGTCACCGCAGACCGTATGCGGTTTGATGATATCGACCTGCTGCGCCTCTCTCCCCGCGAGCGGCGTAAACTGGTCGGGCACAACGTCTCCATGATTTTCCAGGAGCCGCAGTCCTGTCTCGACCCGTCCGAGCGCGTGGGCAAACAGCTGATGCAGAACATCCCCGGCTGGACCTATAAAGGCCGCTGGTGGCAGCGCGTGGGCTGGCGCAAGCGTCGCGCCATTGAGCTTTTACACCGCGTCGGGATCAAAGATCACAAAGATGCGATGCGCAGCTTCCCGTACGAGCTGACCGACGGTGAATGTCAGAAAGTGATGATTGCCATCGCGCTGGCCAATCAGCCGCGACTGCTGATTGCGGATGAACCGACGAACGCGATGGAGCCCACCACGCAGGCGCAAATTTTCCGCCTGCTGTCGCGTCTCAACCAAAACAACAACACCACCATTTTGCTGATCAGCCATGACCTGCAAATGCTCAGTAAATGGGCGGATAAGATTGACGTGATGTACTGCGGACAAACGGTCGAAACCGCGCCGAGTGAAGACCTGATCACCGCGCCGCACCACCCGTATACGCAGGCGCTAATCCGCGCTATTCCCGATTTTGGCAGCGCCATGCCGCATAAGAGCCGCCTGAATACCCTGCCCGGGGCGATTCCGCTGCTGGAATCGTTGCCGATAGGCTGTCGTCTGGGGCCACGTTGCCCGTATGCACAGCGTAAATGTATCGAGACGCCACGCCTGACCGGGGCCAAAAATCATCTTTACGCCTGTCATTTCCCGCTGAACATGGAGAGAGAGTGAAATGGTCGAAACCTTGCTGGAAGTCCGCAACCTGAGTAAGACCTTTCGCTACCGCACGGGGCTGTTTCATCGTCAAACTGTCGACGCGGTAAAACCGCTGAGCTTTACCCTGCGTGAAAAACAGACCCTGGCAATCATCGGCGAGAACGGTTCCGGAAAATCCACCCTGGCGAAAATGCTCGCCGGCATGGTTGAACCTACGGCTGGGGAAGTATTGATTGACGATCACCCTCTCACGTTCGGGGATTACTCTTTCCGCAGCCAGCGCATCCGCATGATCTTCCAGGATCCGTCGACCTCGCTCAACCCGCGCCAGCGCATTTCGCAGATCCTCGATTTTCCGCTGCGTCTGAACACCGACCTGGAGCCCGAGGCGCGCCGCAAACGTATCTTCGAAACACTGCGCATGGTTGGGCTATTACCGGACCACGAAAGCTACTACCCGCACATGCTGGCTCCCGGCCAGAAACAGCGTCTGGGTCTGGCGCGTGCGTTGATTTTGCGCCCGAAAGTGATCATTGCTGACGAAGCGCTTGCCTCGCTGGATATGTCGATGCGTTCACAGCTGATTAACCTGATGCTGGAGCTGCAGGAAAAACAGGGCATCTCGTATATCTACGTCACCCAGCATCTGGGGATGATGAAGCACATCAGCGATCAGGTGATGGTTATGCACCAGGGTGAAGTGGTCGAACGCGGCAGCACGGCGGATGTGATGGCCTCCCCGCTTCACGAGCTGACAAAACGGCTGATAGCCGGGCATTTCGGTGAAGCATTGACGGCCGATGCGTGGCGCAAAGATCGGTAAACAAACGTTGCATCGCATAATAAGGATTAAATAGCCTTAACACGCTGTTTAATCCTTAACTTTTTCATCTCCATTGCTGCTCCATATTCTCAGCAAAATACATCAACAGTTCTTCTCCAGAATATCCGGACATTACGAAGGAGAAGAAATGAACAACGCCACTTACGTTCTCAAATATACCGAGTACCTCATCAGAAAATGTCGTTCATTTTTAATGACGGACCTGTACTTTCATACTGTGAGGCTCAAGAAGAAATCGGGGAAGCACCCTGACATTAAATCCCCCACGACGTTGAGTGAAAAAATATGTCATCGTCTGGTCTATGACCACAATAACGTCTATACCCTGCTTGCCGATAAACTCGCCGTTCGGGAATACGTAACCTCCAGAACAACGCGTGCGAAAACGGTGCCATTACTTGGCGTGTACAGCAAGGTGTCCCAGATTGATTTTTCGACGCTCCCTGAAAAATTTGTCCTTAAGTGCAACCATGACAGTGGCAGCACAATAATATGTACGAACAAAGCGCAATTTAACGTCAGGGAAGCGTGTAAAAAACTCAGTCTCGCGTTAAAGAAAAATATGTACTACACCACGCGCGAATGGCAGTACAAAAACATTACGCCAAAAATACTTTGCGAACCGTTTGTCGATCTCTTCGATGATGCAGACAGGAACACCGCGCCCGAAATGCTGAGGATCCATTGCTTTCATGGCGTTGCCCACTATGTTGAAGCGGATTTTACGGATGACAGCGGCAAAGGTTTCATCAACGTTTACGACAGGTACTGGAACTTACAACCCTTTCAGATGGAATATCCGAATACACCGTTGGCGCCAGGCGAACCGGCCTTGTTCCGACAAGCGTTGCTGGCATCCCAGGAGCTGGCGGATGGTATTGACTACTGCCGCGTTGACCTCATGCTAAAAAAAGATGAAATCTATTTCAGTGAAATAACCTTAAGCCCGAGACGCGGTAAACTGTCGATTACCCCACAGGAATGGGATGCTAAGCTAGGAAAAATATGGCATTTACCGCCGGCAGGCACATTTGACCTGCCGCTGACGCTCACGAGTCGGGCCAGGTGAGTTTAAATATCGAGTGGTTTTGCGTTGATAAGGTATAGGTAACATCGCCACCATGCGCCAGCATGATGGCTTTTACCACCGACAAGCCCAAACCACAGCCTTCCGGGTTCAACTGTCTGGCGCCGTTATCGCGCTGAAAGGGCTGAAACAGGAAGTCATGAAACTCCCTGGGGATACCCGGTCCCCCATCCTGAATCAGGATAAAATTGCCTTTATCCGAAACACCATTTTTTACGGTGAGCTTGCGCGAGGTGGAATAGTGTAAGGCATTGTCAAATAAAACGGTCAGACACTGATTGATGCGTAAGGGATCGAATGCGCACTGCTGCTCCCTCAGTTCGGTATGGACGGTAAATGCCTTACGGTTGAACTCGGGCATGAAGGTATCGAGCGCATCCTGTATTGTCCCTTTCAGATCCGTTCTGGCCTGGTATAACGTGTATCCTGCCCCGCCATCCGAACTGATAACCCGGAGATCTTCAATCAGACGGGTTAATCCTTCCGTCTGTTTGAGGAGGTTAGTAAACAGCACCGGGTCCGGGGTAAACACACCGTCAACCAGCCCCTGAAGCCTTCCGCGTAAAATGGTGACCGGGGTTCTGAGTTCATGCGCAATCGCAGCATTCCAGGATTTCCGCTGGATATCCAGCGTTTGCAGCTTTTCTGCCATTTCATTGAAATCCGTAACCAGGTGATTGATCTCTCCCAGCCGGGAACTGGCACAGAATGCCCTGGCGTCCAGATCGCCCTGAGAAATTTTTTTCAGGCTGGACGCGACCGCGTTTAGCGGGGTGAGTATTCGCGATGAAAGTTTGACCGTAAAGAATACGGCAATGATCAGGCTGATCGTTGTCGCGGTCCCAATCCATACCCAGTCCCACATCGTCATCTGCTCGTCATCGCCCGCAGCAGGGCCGCCGGGAAGATGATCCAGAATAAAGGAGTAGAAAAACCAGGAGCCCAATATGGCGATGGCAATTATCGTAAACGTCAGCAACAGCATATACGTTAAGATCTGACGACTCAGGACAGACTCTTTATTCATTTTTTTTCCCCAAGCCGGTAACCCATGCCCCTGATGCTCTCGGGAACGCCATAAAGACCGGCCAGCTCCAGTTTTTTTCGCAGCTTGCTCATATGGCTGTCGACGGTTCTGTCGAGCGTATCGCCTTCCGGCAAACACGCGTTGAGCAACTCTTCACGGGAACAGACCTTGCGCGGATACCGCACCAGGTAAGAAAGCAATTTAAATTCGGTCGTCGTTAAGACCGGGGAGATAACCTCGGGCCCCGCAGTAACCTCCACGTAGAAATCATCCGGATAGACCGTAATGAATGGCGTTCTGAGCGGCAGGGCCCCCGCCTGCTGAAGCGCAGGCTTTGTTCTACGCAGCACCGCCTCAACCCGTGCGACAACTTCCGAAGGGTTGAAGGGTTTGATGACGTAATCATCCGCGCCGAGCCTCAGACCCATAAGTTTATCGACGTCCTGATCGAGAGCGGAAACCATAATGACGGGGACAGCGCTTTCATGGCGAAGCGTGGTAAGCACGCTCCAGCCGTCACACACGGGCAGGTGAATGTCCAGCAAGATGAGATCCGGTTTATGGAGGCGATTGAGCGTTATCGCCTGCTCGCCCTGCCTGGCCCTGAGCGTTTTCATTCCCGAACGCTCTAAGTAGCTCATCAGTATATCGGCGATTTCGTCTTCATCTTCAACAACAAGGATCAGCGTATTTTTGTTCATATTATCTCCGCGGGTGAAATCCCTTTAAGCACGCTATCAGATATCTTGAGCACAATAAGACACAGCCTCCGGGAAAAAGTGCCGTAGTCACGAAAATTTCCCGGTTGATTTAAATGCCCGGTTATTTCTCCACACAGCCTACACATTCAGTCAATAAAGACTCGACAATGCCCGTTCAAAATCGCTAATGAGGCATAACGCGTTGTGCATTGCGGGCTGCAAATTACCACTGTTTCTTAAAGATTTTATGAAGTTGGCTGAAATAATGAACATGGAACTTTCTAAATGTTTTTCTCCTAAAAAACTGGGTATATATTCCCTGTTTCTGCTGCTGTCGTGGGGATTACTTTATACCTGGCTGGTGCTGGTACACAGAATAGATGAGAAAGTCGCCTCGACGCTGCTCTCTTCACCCCTTATCTATGGCTGCATCGCATTGTCAGTGGTTTCTCTGGTCATACAAAATAAAGCCGGCGCGTTCATTGAGCTACTTATCATCGCCTTCTGGCTGATGGTGATTTTTGTTTATCTCATTATTACGTTCACCGTGCTGTTAAACGCGATGCCCGATATTGAGGATCTGATCTTTTACTATGAATGTTATTTGATCATTTTTTTTGGTGGAGCACCGCTGTACCTCATTATGAGAATGATCTGAGCCCTTGCTCCACACGGCCTCCATAAACCGCCCACTTCTGCTAAACAGGTGCGCGGTAGACTTTCTACCTCACAATTTTGCACAAAAAAACCAATGCCTCATTTTTTTATTGACCGTCCTATTTTCGCCTGGGTCGTGGCGCTGTTTATCGTCCTGACGGGTCTCCTGTCTATTCCTCGTTTGCCGGTTGCGCAGTATCCGGCGGTGGCACCGCCGGGCATCATTATTTCCGTCAGTTACCCGGGGGCCAGCCCCGATATCATGAATACGTCGGTAGTATCGTTAATCGAACGCGAAATCTCTGGCGTAGATAATTTGCTCTACTTCGAATCATCCAGCGACACAACCGGTTCGGCGTCTATTACCGTCACGTTTAAACCCGGCACGGACATCAAGCTGGCACAGATGGATCTGCAGAACCAGATTAAGATCGTCGAGCCTCGTCTTCCTCAGGCGGTAAGACAAAACGGCATTAACGTCGAGGCCGCTAATTCTGGATTTTTAATGATGGTGGGGCTGAAGTCCACCAGCGGTCAATTCGAGGAAGCCGACTTAAGCGACTATTTTGCCCGAAACGTCAGTGACGAGCTTCGTCGCGTGCCCGGCGTAGGGAAAGTTCAGCTGTTTGGCGGCGAAAAAGCGCTGCGTATCTGGCTGGATCCGATGAAGCTCCACAGCTACGGCCTTTCGGTGAGCGATGTACTTACTGCTGTTGGCCAGCAAAATGCCCTGGTTTCGCCCGGCAAAACGGGAGATGAACCAGCATCTGCGGGACAAGGCGTAACGTATCCCATCACCGTGAAGGGGCAACTCACTTCGGTAGAGGCGTTCAGAAACATTACCCTGAAATCAGATGCATCGGGCGCGAGGCTGAAACTGTCCGACGTCGCGCGCGTTGAGTCCGGCCTGCAAAGTTACGCTTTCGGTATCCGCGAAAATGGTGTGCCCGCAACGGCGGCGGCAATCCAGCTGTCGCCGGGTGCCAACGCAATGAGTACAGCTTCAGGCGTACGCGCGCGCATCGACGAGCTTTCCCTGGTGTTACCGGAAGGAATGGCGTTTACGGTTCCCTTCGATACCGCGCCGTTTGTGAAACTTTCTATCATGAAGGTGGTTCAGACATTTGTCGAAGCGATGGTCCTGGTCTTCCTGGTGATGCTTCTGTTTCTGCACAAGATACGCTGTACGCTTATCCCGGCGATAGTTGCTCCCGTCGCACTTCTTGGCACCTTCACGGTGATGTTATTGAGCGGATACTCCATCAATATTCTGACGATGTTCGGCATGGTGCTGGCGATAGGGATTATCGTTGATGATGCCATTGTGGTTGTGGAGAACGTCGAACGACTGATGGCGGAAAAAAGCCTCTCCCCACGGGACGCTACCCGGCAGGCCATGCAGGAGATCGCCCCGGCGATTATCGGGATCACGCTGGTGCTGACTGCCGTCTTTATCCCCATGGGGTTTGCTGAGGGTTCGGTCGGGATTATCTATCGACAATTTTGTATTTCTATGGCGGTCTCCATACTGCTGTCCGCGTTTCTAGCCCTGACGCTAACGCCTGCCCTGTGCGCAACGTTACTCAAGCCGCACAAGGCAGGAAAGAGCGGAAGTGGAAGGTTCGCGGCCAGGTTTAACGCGCGCTTCCGTTTGCTCACCGTCTGTTACGAAGCCGGGCTGGGTGCCGTTCTGAAGCGAACCGGGCGTATGCTGCTCCTGTACGTTGCGCTTTGCACGGCGCTGTTTGTTGGATTGTCTTCGCTACCGTCGTCCTTTCTGCCGGATGAAGATCAGGGCTACTTTATGTCCTCTATCCAGCTGCCTTCTGATGCCACGATGCAGCGCACCCTCGACGTGGTCAAAAAATTTGAAGCGGAAATTGCGGTCCGGCCGGACATTGAAAGCAACATTATGATCCTGGGGTTTGGCTTTTCAGGTTCAGGACCGAATTCGGCTATGGCCTTCACCACGCTGAAGGACTGGAAAAATCGGCAGGGCTCGACGGCTCAGGATGAAGCCGACCACATACAGGCCAGCATGACGAACGTCACTGATGCCGTCACAATGAGCCTGCTCCCGCCGGCCATTTCGGATATGGGCACCTCCTCGGGCTTCACATGGTACGTTCAGGACAGAGCGGGAGCGGGCTATGAGGCTCTAAAGAGGGCCGCCGACGCGCTGGTTTTGCAGGCTAATCAACGCCCTGAACTCAGCGATGTCTATATAGACGGTCTGCCGGAAGGAACCAGCCTTGCGCTCCAGGTTGACCGGGAAAAGGCGGAAGCGATGGGCGTCTCATTCGATGAAATCAACCAGACGCTCTCCGTCACCCTGGGCTCAAATTACGTCAACGACTATACCAACAACGGCCGCGTTCAACAGGTGATTATTCAGGCCGATGCCCCTTACCGAATGCAGCCTGAGCAGATACTGAAACTATCAGTGAAAAACCGGATGGGTGAGATGGTGCCGGTATCAACGTTTGCGACGATCTCCTGGAACGTTGCGCCGCAGCAGTTGACGCGCTACCAGGGTTATTCTGCTATACGGATAACCGGAAATGCGGCGTCAGGCGTATCCAGCGGCACCGCAATGAAGGCCATGGAGGGCTTGTCCAGGAGCCTGCCTCAGGGCATGGCGGGTGAGTGGGCCGGGAGTTCGTTGCAGGAGAAAAAATCGGAATCGCAGCTTCCGGGCCTGATCGCCCTGTCGATACTGGTCGTGTTTATGGTGCTCTCCGCCCTGTATGAGAGCTGGTCTATTCCTTTTGCGGTCATGCTGGTTGTTCCACTGGGCCTTATCGGCGCGGTGATAGCGGTGTTTGTTGCCGGTATGACGAATGACGTTTTCTTCAAGGTGGGTCTGATTACGCTCATCGGCCTGTCGGCCAAGAACGCCATTCTGATTGTGGAGTTTGCCAGGCAGCTGCATCGCGAAGGGCAACCCCTGCTGGCGGCGACCATTCATGCCGCCAGTCAGCGCCTGCGCCCCATTCTGATGACATCGTTAGCCTTTACCTTAGGGGTTGTTCCTCTGATGCTGGCCAGTGGTGCAAGCGACAGTACGCAGCATGCCATCGGTACCGGCGTATTTGGCGGCATGATTAGCGGTACGCTTCTCGCGATCTTCTTCGTACCGGTTTTCTTTATCGTTATTGCGCGCTTCATCGGCAACATCAGGAAAGCGTGAACACCCTTGCAGGATCGCGCCTCCTCGCTGGTTGGATGAGGCGAAGCTGTTGCCGGGTGATATACTGGACGAATGCTGAAATTTCGCGCCCCCGCGAGTCCGCGGCGCATTCTTCGGGGCATGCGACTTCGGAGAAGTGCGAGAAATATCGTGACACAAAGGGCCGTGAGTGGGCTATAATTTCGAGCTAATTTCGAATGATTTTGAAATACTGCCTGTAACGCTATGAATTACAAGGCAAAATAAGCAATGAATATAAGGATTAAAGCTATGGGTTTTCTTTCCGGTAAGCGCATTCTGGTGACTGGCGTTGCCAGCAAACTGTCCATCGCATACGGCATCGCACAGGCAATGCATCGCGAAGGCGCTGAGCTGGCGTTCACCTACCAGAACGACAAGCTGAAAGGCCGTGTTGAAGAGTTTGCCGCGCAGCTGGGTTCCAGCATTGTTCTGGAATGTGACGTTGCACAAGACGAAAGCATCGACGGCATGTTTGCTGAACTGGCAAAAGCATGGCCGAAATTCGACGGTTTCGTTCACTCCATCGGCTTCGCGCCTGGCGACCAGCTGGACGGCGACTACGTGAACGCGGTAACCCGTGATGGCTTCAAAATCGCGCACGACATCAGCTCCTACAGCTTCGTTGCGATGGCGAAATCCTGCCGCGCGATGCTGAACCCGGGCGCAGCCCTGCTGACCCTGTCCTACCTGGGTGCTGAGCGTGCTATCCCTAACTACAACGTAATGGGTCTGGCTAAGGCGTCTCTGGAAGCCAACGTACGCTACATGGCGAACGCAATGGGTCCTGAAGGCGTGCGCGTTAACGCCATCTCTGCGGGTCCAATTCGCACCCTGGCCGCTTCCGGTATTAAAGATTTCCGTAAAATGCTGGCACACTGCGAAGCGGTTACCCCGATTCGTCGTACTGTTACCATTGAAGATGTGGGTAACTCTGCAGCATTCCTGTGCTCTGACCTTTCCGCGGGTATCTCCGGCGAAGTGGTTCACGTTGACGGCGGCTTCAACATCGCTGCAATGAACGAGCTGGAAATTAAATAAGCTGTGACTCTCTTCCCGCCCGGGAAGAGAGTATTTCCCCCCCCGGGTCACCCCTTCGTTATTCCGTTCTGCTATTTGTTATCACCTAACAATATTTTTCCCTTTATCTGCCTTACGCCAGGATATTGATCGCCATTTTGAGATCAAGGAACGCACATGGAACAACGCCGTTTTTCCGGCAAAGGCCACTGGTATCATGAAACCCAGTCAAACCACGCGCAGACGGATGTTCTGCCCCTGGTGCCCGAAGCCGCTAACGTCGACGATCGTTTTTTGCTCGATTTAGCCCTGCCTGATGAGATTGTCGCCGCCTGTTCTGGCTGGCTTACCCCTGCCAGAGCCTTATGCCACCAGCTGTTTCCGCTCTCAATTCCCGTGAACCGACTGCATACGCTCAGCGCTTACGATCGGCTCAGTACCGCGCTAACGGTCGCTCAGGCCTGCGGCGTTCAGCGGCTCTGTAACCACTACGCCGCCCTCCTCGCCCCGCTTCCCGGCCCGGACTCCTCGCGCGAAAGCAACCGCCGCCTGGCACAGATCACCCAGTATGCCCGCCAGCTCGCCAGCTCACCTGATGTCATTGATGATAAAGCCCGGAACCAGCTTGATGAGGTGGGCCTGTCCACGTACGACATCGTGGTGATTAACCAGATTATCGGCTTTATCGGTTTTCAGGCGCGCGTGGTCGCGATTTTTCAGGCGCTGTTGGGACACCCTGTTCGCTGGTTGCCGGGGCACCATATTCAGCCGCACACGCTTCCCGCGAGCCACGATGCGTGGATGCCGCTTTTACCCGTCGTCGAACTGCGCTATGCGAATGCGCATCAGCTGGAGTCCCTCTCCCGCTGGCAGGCCGAACCCGCGCTCGAGGCGTTGACGCCGGTGCTTTGTCATGAGCCGACGCTGCTCGACCTGACCGGAGAACTCCTGTTAAACAGCCGCGCGGAGATCCCGCAGACGTCACCCGCACTTTCGGCAGCGGTCGAACTGCTGACCCGCTCGCCAGACCGCTTCAGCGCCGCGCAGTTTACCCCGCTCACGGATCAAGGATTCCAGGGCGAATATGCCATCACGCTGCTTACCCAAAGTGCGTTTGATGGCTGGCTTAATCGTCTGAAAGTGGCGTTTGGTAAAGAGGAATAACCACACTCATTACCCAAAGACCCCTTGCTGAGACAGTGAGAATCGCGTAAAACTGTCAGCCGCTCAATGGCTACGAAAATAGAACATTATGTTTCAGGACAACCCGCTGCTAGCGCAGCTTAAACAGCAACTGCATTCCCAGACGCCGCGTGCAGAAGGGGTCGTAAAAGCCACGGAAAAGGGCTTTGGCTTCCTTGAAGTTGACGCGCAGAAAAGCTACTTTATTCCGCCACCGCAGATGAAGAAAGTGATGCATGGCGACCGCGTCATGGCCGTCATTCATACCGAAAAGGAACGTGAGTCCGCCGAGCCGGAAGAACTGATCGAACCGTTCCTGACCCGCTTTGTGGGCAAGGTGCAGAGAAAAGACGATCGTCTTTCTATCGTGCCGGATCATCCTCTGCTGAAAGATGCCATTCCCTGCCGCGCCGCCCGTGGCGTTGAGCATGATTTTAAAGAAGGTGACTGGGCCGTAGCAGAAATGCGCCGTCATCCTCTGAAGGGCGATCGCGGTTTTTATGCGGAACTGACCCAGTTCATTACCTTTGGCGCCGATCATTTCGTGCCATGGTGGGTTACGCTGGCACGCCACAATCTTGAAAAAGAAGCGCCGAACGGCGTGGCAACCGAGATGCAGGACGAAGGTCTGACGCGTCGCGATCTCACCGCGCTGGAGTTTGTCACCATCGACAGCGCCAGCACCGAAGATATGGACGATGCGCTCTACGCTGAAGAGAGCGCCGACGGCAAACTGCACCTGACCGTTGCCATTGCCGATCCCACCGCCTGGATTGTTGAAGGCAGCAAGCTTGACGAAACGGCGAAAATCCGTGCGTTCACGAACTACCTGCCGGGCTTCAACATCCCAATGCTGCCGCGTGAACTGTCAGACGATCTCTGCTCGCTGCGTCCGAATGAAGTGCGTCCGGTCCTTGCCTGCCGCATGACCATTGCCGCGGATGGCGCGATTGAAGACGATATCGAGTTCTTTGCTGCCACCATCGAGTCGAAAGCCAAGCTGGCCTACGATAACGTCTCCGACTGGCTGGAAAATACCGGTAGCTGGAAACCAGAATCAGACGCCATTGCCGCGCAGATCCGTCTGCTGCATCGCATCTGTCTGAACCGCGGCGAGTGGCGTCAAACCCATGCGCTGGTGTTCAAAGATCGCCCGGATTATCGCTTTGTTCTGGGTGAGAAAGGCGAAGTGCTGGATATCGTGGCCGAGCCGCGACGCATTGCGAACCGCATCGTTGAAGAAGCGATGATTTCCGCCAACATCTGTGCCGCACGCGTGCTGCGCGACAAGCTGGGCTTTGGCATTTACAACATTCATACCGGCTTCGACCCGGCGAATACCGAAGCGCTGGCAGCCCTGCTGAAGAATCACGACGTGCACGTCGATCCGGAAGAAGTGCTGACCCTGCCGGGCTTCTGCAAGCTTCGCCGCGAACTGGACGCGCAGCCATCGGGCTTCCTGGACAGCCGCATTCGTCGCTTCCAGTCCTTCGCTGAAATCAGCACCGAGCCTGGCCCGCACTTTGGTCTCGGCCTCGAAGCCTATGCGACCTGGACGTCACCGATCCGTAAGTATGGCGATATGGTTAACCACCGTCTGCTGAAAGCGATTATCAAAGGCGAAACCGTTGCCCGCCCTCAGGAGGAGACCACGCTGCAGATGGCCGATCGTCGCCGTCTGAACCGCATGGCAGAACGTGACGTTGGCGACTGGCTGTACGCGCGCTTCCTGCAGGATAAAGCCGGTACGGATACCCGTTTCGCCGCCGAGATCATTGATATTAGCCGCGGAGGAATGCGCGTCCGTCTGGTCGATAACGGTGCTGTCGCGTTTATTCCTGCGCCATTCCTGCATGCTGTTCGTGATGAAATGGTCTGTAGTCAGGAAAACGGTACGGTGCAAATTAAAGGTGAAACAGTTTACAAAGTCACCGACGTGATTGACGTCACTATCGCTGAAGTCCGTATGGAAACCCGCAGTATTATCGCGCGTCCTGTCGCCTGATAACCTGTTCAATTGTCGGTCATTTCCTTTGCGGAAAGGCCGACAATTTTTCTTTTTATCCCCGCCACAAAATCATTATTTTTTCTTACTATTTTCAGTCTCCCCTCGCCCAAATTCGCCATAATTATCTACAGTAAAAGAGTGTTGTTATATTCGGTTACGTGAATTTTTATACGCTCAGTATCCTTTTAAATCTGACTCGTTTTATTATAAGAATTCAGGGAAAAACAATAAGTTCACTTCGGTTTTGCCGCTGCTTCTCAACGGAAAAGTCGACTGCAAATGAATAATTGGTGCGCTACTGAACAGCTGCGGGAGAAAACATGATGGACGATCTGGAGCAGAATTTGCTGTTTCGCTACATGGGAACCCACAGCCCATGGTGGCGCTTGTCAGCTGACAGCAACGCTCTGCACCTTGCCGCCAGTGAAAATGCCGATGTCACTCAGGTGATTGCGCTGGACGACGATCAGGCCGATCTCATCCGTCATTTAACCGTTATTACCTCCAGCATTTCCATGACGCTCTCGTTATTCGGGGAAGATGTCCCGGTTCACCTTGTGGGCCGTAAAATTACCCGTAACGAGTGGGCCGGTACGGCTTCCGCCTGGAACGATACGCCCTCCGTGGCGCGCGACCTGGCTCAGGGACTCTCTTTTGCGGAACAGGTGGTGTCAGAGGCTAACTCCGTGATTGTTATTCTCGATCAGAACGGCAATATTCAGCGTTTTAACCGGCTGAGCGAAGAGTATACCGGCCTCAAAGAGCAAGAAGTGATTGGCCAGAACGTGTTTAAGCTCTTTATGAGCCGCAGCGAAGCGGCTGCCTCAAAGCGCAATATTACCGGTTTCTTCCGCAACGGCAGCTCCTACGAAGTCGAACGCTGGATCAAAACGCGTAAAGGGCAACGACTGTTTCTGTTCAGAAACAAATTCGTTCACAGCGGCAGCGGTAAAAATGAAATTTTCCTTATCTGTTCCGGTACAGATATTACCGAGGAACGCCGCGCTCAGGAGCGGCTGCGCGTGCTGGCCAATACCGATACCATCACCGGCTTACCAAACCGCAATGCGATCCACGACCTGATCTCTGACGCCATCAGTCACCGCGGCGACACGCAGGTTGGCGTGGTGTATCTCGACCTGGATAACTTTAAAAAGGTCAACGACGCTTACGGGCATATGTTTGGCGATCAGCTGTTACAGGCTGTGGCGCTCGCCATTTTGAGCTGTCTGGATGAGGGACAGGTGCTGGCACGACTTGGCGGAGATGAGTTTATCGTCATGGCCACCCATACCTCTCAGGGCTCTCTGGAAGCGATGGCGTCGCGCATTTTAACCCGCCTGCGCCAGCCGTTCCGAATCGGCTTGATCGAAATTTACACCGGCTGTTCCCTGGGCATCGCCCTCGCCCCGCAGCACGGTAACGACCGGGAAAGCGTCATTCGTAACGCCGATACCGCCATGTACACCGCTAAAGAGAATGGCCGGGGCAAGTTCTGCGTCTTCTCGCCCGAGATGAACCAGCGCGTGTTTGAGTATCTCTGGCTGGATACCAACCTGCGTAAGGCGCTGGATAACGACCAGCTCCTGATCCACTACCAGCCTAAAATCACCTGGCGCGGAGAGGTCAGAAGTCTTGAAGCGTTGGTCCGCTGGCAATCGCCCGAACGCGGGTTGATCCCGCCGCTGGAGTTTATCTCTTATGCCGAGGAGTCAGGGTTGATTGTGCCGCTGGGCCGCTGGGTGATGCTGGATGTGGTTCGCCAGGTGGCAAAATGGCGCGATAAGGGAATTAACCTGCGCGTGGCCGTGAACGTCTCTGCGCGTCAGCTGGCCGACCAGACTATCTTTAGCGACTTAAAGCAGGCGCTGAAGGATCTGAACTTTGAATACTGCCCGGTCGACGTCGAATTAACCGAAAGCTGTCTCATCGAGAACGAAGAGCTGGCGCTCTCCGTGATCCAGCAGTTCAGCAGGCTGGGGGCGCAAATTCATCTCGACGATTTTGGTACCGGCTACTCCTCCCTTTCTCAGCTGGCCCGCTTCCCTATTGACGCCATAAAACTCGATCAATCGTTCGTCAGGGATATTCACAAGCAGTCCATCTCCCAGTCTCTGGTGCGCGCCATCGTCGCGGTGGCGCAGGCGTTAAACCTGCAGGTGATTGCCGAAGGGGTGGAAAATGCAAAAGAAGACGCCTTTCTGACCAAGAACGGCGTCAACGAACGGCAGGGTTTTCTGTTTGCTAAGCCGATGCCCGCTGCCGCATTCGAGCGATGGCTAAAACGATATCAGGCGCGGAAACAGCATTAACTGGCTTTACGCAACCCCGCCGCGTGATGGCGGTTTTGCAGCATGACCAGACGCTCCATGTAGGCGATATCTTTCGGTTCCAGACAGAAAGCCGCGTCTACCCAGTCTTCCGTGATGTCCATTAATTCACTGCGCGGCAATTGCAGAACGCGCGTACGGGCGCGCAGCATCGCTCTTACGCCATTCAGTTTTGGCCGTAGCGTGTCGATGAAGGTTCGTGTGGAGACATAGCTTTGTCCGGGTTCAAACAGGAGATCCACTAGGCCATGTTGTTCGTACCATTCCGCCGTATGGGATTCCCCCTTGTAGATGAGTTCCTCAGCCAGCTTCATTCCTGAACGGCGAGCTACCAGGGAATATCCCCCCATGCCCGGAAACAGGTTAAAAGCAATCTCGGGAAAACCTAAACGTGCATCGCGCTGCGCCAGAACGAAATGGTGCGCAAGAGCGGCCTCAAACCCGCCCCCTAACGCGCTGCCTTCGACCATGGCCAGCGAGATGGCCCCCGTATCAAACCCCCGGGAGGCCGCATGCACGCAATCGACACAGGCGCGCGCATAGGCCCGTAACGCTTCACGTCGACTGTGCTGAATGCACTCGACGAAAAACTGCAGGTCACCGCCCACATTGTACATCTCAGGCACCAGCGATCCGGTCACCCAAAAATCGACCGCAAAACCAGACTGGCGGACGAGCCATGAAAGGTTCATGATCTCCTCTATTAACGCATGGTTGAAGCAAGGACGTGGCTGAGCCCGCAACATCATCCAGACTGTATGTCGCTCTGCCTCGTAATAGCCTGACAGCTGGGTGAACCGTTCAGTATCGGTAAACAGTGTGCAGGTAGGCTGATTGATAACTGTCATAGTCTAATTCCTCTTATAAAAAAGCGCGTTGCGCGCAGTTTTAGACTAATCCACTCAATAAGCCCGCAGCATGAGGGGGAATAATTTTATCACTTCCGTTTATGTAATTTGGTTATTGCATTTTTTCCCTTCTCTTTTGAACCCAATTTCTGCATCATTGAAAATATTAACTTTTCGCGCCTGGGGTGAGATTATGTCAACTATTGACGCACAAGCTGTAGCACAACGAATTGATACCGTGCTGGATATCCTGGTGGCGGGCGATTATCACTCTGCTATCCGTAATCTTGAGATCCTGAAGTCTGAACTTCTTGCTCAGAATGGCGCTGACGATGCGCCCGAAAACAGACAGCCAAAAGCGCCGTGGGAAGTTTAACCCCCACCGTTTCCGACCTCGTTTCGCTTTATTAAATGGATGCTATGAATTCCCGACAACAACTCATTTTGCAGATGGTCATCGATCAGGGACGCGTAAGCGTAGTCGATCTCGCTAAAACCACTGGCGTTTCTGAAGTCACCATCCGTCAGGATCTTAATCTGCTGGAAAAACAGAGCTACCTGCGTCGCGCGCACGGCTATGCGGTCCCGCTGGACAGTGATGACGTAGAGACGCGCATGATGAACAACTACGCGCTCAAACGTGAACTGGCGGAATTTGCTGCGTCCCTGGTGAACAACGGCGAGACCGTCTTTATTGAAAACGGCAGCAGTAATGCCCTTCTGGCGCGAAAGCTTGCCGATCAAAAAGACGTTACCATTATCACCGTCAGCAGCTATATCGCGCATTTACTTAAAGAGACGCGCTGCGAGGTGATTCTGCTGGGCGGCATCTATCAGAAAAAAAGTGAAAGCATGGTTGGCCCGCTGACCCGTCAGTACGTCCAGCAGGTTCATTTCAGTAAGGCCTTTATCGGGATTGACGGCTGGCAGCCGGAGACAGGCTTTACCGGCCGGGATATGATGCGCTCTGACGTGGTGAATGCCGTACTGGAAAAAGAGTGCGAAGCCATTGTGCTCACCGACAGCTCTAAATTTGGTGCCGTTCACCCTTACACGATGGGTCCCGCTGCACGCTTTAGCCGCGTGATTACCGATGACCGTTTGAGCGAAGCGCATCGCAATAAACTCGAAGAGAGCGGTTTGATCGTCAATATTATTAAAGCCAGCGCCTGATTTCCCTCCGCGCCCGTATTTCGGGCGCACACGTCTTTCTCTGAGATGATTCTTAACCCTGCTTTAAGAGTTTTTACCTGTTTAACCTGCCCTAAAGTCGTAAAATTACTATTAGCGATATAACAGGAAGTGACTATCACCTGCGTGATGAAGTAACGCCTGCGCGACCAGCTTTCACGGGGAAAAGAATTAAGTATTCGATTAGTCTATACTTAACGTGTACATCTTTCCGTGAATCGATAATTCAGGAGAAAGTATTATGACCTTAACCAGCAAAAAATTAGCCGCCGCTGTTCTGGCAATCACTGTCGCTATGTCCCTGAGCGCATGCTCTAACTGGTCTAAACGTGACCGTAACACCGCGATTGGTGCCGGTGCCGGTGCTCTCGGTGGTGCAGTATTAACGGATGGTAGTACGCTGGGTACATTAGGTGGCGCTGCTGTCGGTGGTATTATCGGTCACCAGGTTGGCAAATAACTATTATCTAAGCCTTCCTCGATGTTGCGATATTTAAACGCATTTCAGGTCTGACACACGCACGTATATAACACGAGCCACGGCATTTGCCGTGGCTCATTTATTTTAGCCGCCTGCCAGTTTGACTTTCATGCCTTTGGCTTCGAGCAGTGATTTAATTAAATCACGTTTATCACCCTGGATTTCGATAATGCCGTCCTTCACGGCCCCGCCGCATCCACATTTCTTTTTCAGTTCGGCAGCCAGCTTTGTCAGTTCAGCATCATCCAGATCAATACCGGAAATAAGGCAGACCCCTTTCCCCTTACGTCCGCTGGTCTGACGCTGAATGCGCACGATACCGTCCCCCTTAGGACGTTCCACTTTCGTTTTCGGTTCGTCGATACGCCCGCTCTCGGTTGAGTAGACCAGACGGCTGTTGGAATCGGTCATTACGCCCCCTTTTTCAGCGATGCGTTGATAGCCTTAAGCGTCTCTGCCGGGTTTGCAGACTGCGTCACCGGACGTCCAATGACCATATAGTCAACGCCCGCCGCCAGCGCCTGCTCAGGCGTCATGATGCGACGCTGATCGCCCACGTCGCTGCCCGCAGGACGGATCCCCGGCGTAACGAGTTTAAAATCCTGGCCCAGCGCTGATTTGAAACGTACCGCTTCCTGCGCGGAGCAGACTACGCCATCCAGGCCGCACTGCTGCGTCAGACGCGCGAGACGTTCGGCATGTTCCGCAGGTGACAACGTCACGCTAAGGTCGCGTAAATCATTTTCGTCCATACTGGTCAGCACGGTGACGGCGATAAGCAGCGGCGCGTCGTTACCGAACGGCAGGAGCGCCTCACGGGCAGCGGTCATCATTCTTGCCCCACCCGACGCATGGACGTTGACCATCCATACGCCCAGCTCGGCGGCTGCAGCAACGGCGTGGGCCGTGGTGTTCGGAATATCATGGAATTTGAGGTCGAGGAAAACGTCAAAGCCGCGCTGTTGCAGATCGCGAACGATTTGCGGTCCAAACAGCGTGAACATCTCTTTGCCAACTTTCAGGCGGCAATCGCGAGGGTCGATACCGTCGACAAACGCCAGTGCAGCGTCACGCTTATTGTAATCAAGCGCAACAACAACAGGAGAATCCGTAATTACGCGGGAAGTGGAGGATGTAACAGACGTCATGACCAACCCTTTTCGTCTATGGGCGCGCAGCGGCGCGGAACAGATAAACGGCCAGCATTCTACCTGCCGACGCCGCAAATTGACAGAATCCATTTATCTGGCTGCCAGGCCGGCAAACCGCACGGTGCTCAGAAAACGTTAAATACCATCAGTATGTTGTAACTAAAATGAAGGCTTTTAAAAATTACTGCCCGTCCAGGCCGCGGATGGGCTTGATGGTGGACCAGGCCCGGCAGGACGGACAATGCCAGTAGAGCGTGTAGGCGGTAAAACCACACTTCTGGCAACGGTAGCGCGGTTTGCTGCGCACCTGCTCGCCAACCATGTCGCGAAGCACCATCAGGCTCTCTTTCGCGCGCCCTTCTTCCGCGTCGTTCAGGTGGTAATCTATCAGCTTATGGAAGACCCGCATGGTCGGATGACGCTGAAGCTGTCGGGTGATATAGACCTGCGCGGTGTCGCCCCCCTCATACTGCTCAACAACGTCAGCAAGCATCAGTTCCGCGGTTGCGCCGGTATTCTCTTCCACGCAGCGACGCAGAAATGCCACCCACTCTTCCCGCTTGTCCAGCTGTTGATAGCAGGTTTGCAGCATTTCCAGCGTTTCACTGACCAGCTCTTTGTCCTGGTCGATAACCCGCAGCAGGCTTTCAACGGCTTTGGCGTAGTCGCCATTCGCCATAAAAACGCGCCCCATCATGATGGAGATACGGGCGCTGTTGCGGTCCGCGGCGGCACCTTTCTTCAGCAGCGCCATGGCTTTGTCCATGTCGTCATTGCCCATCTGCTGAAGGGCAAGCTCACAGTAGAAATGGGCGATCTCAACGCGCTGCTTATCTTTACCCAGCTTCACCAGACGTTCAGCCGTATCAATGGCTTTCTGCCAGTCGCTGGTGGCCTGATAAATCTGCAGGAGCTGCTGCAGCGCGCCGATGCGGAAATCTGTTTCATCCACCAGCTGCGCAAACATATCTTCCGCGCGATCGTACAGCCCCGCAGCCATGTAATCTCGTCCCAACTGCTGTACGGCCAGCAGTCGTTGATCGTAGGTCAGCGAGGCGCTTTCCATCAGGGTCTGGTGAATACGAATGGCGCGGTCAACCTCGCCGCGAGAGCGGAACAGGTTACCGAGAGTGAGATGGGCTTCTACGGTCCCCGTATCCTCTTTCAGCATATCGAGGAACAGGTCTACCGCTTTGTCCTGCTGATTGCTCAGGAGGAAGTTCACCCCCGCAACGTAGTCGCGGGAGAGCCGGTTGGCCTCATCCTGTTTTGTTTGTTGCGCACTTCTGCGGCCCATATACCAGCCATAGGCTGCGGCGACAGGCAAAAGCAGAAACAACAACTCCAGCATCGTCGATTATTCCTTCACGACCGGCACGCCAGAGCTTTCCGGCATGTCGGACGCAGGCGCAATGTGATGTTCGAGTCGTTTGATTTTACGTTCAGCGCGCGCAAGCGAAACACGGACTTTTAACCAGAACAAACCGCAAACCAGCCAGCCAATGGCAAAGCCTGCAGCAAATAAGACCGCGAGCAGGCTCGACACGCGATACTCGCCCTGAGCCAGCAGATAGTTAAACGTCACCTGCTGATCGTTTTGTGCACCCAATGTGACTGAAATGACAAAAATCGCCAATACCAGTAAGAAAATGAGTAAATATTTCACATTACTTCCCGTTATGTGGTTCAAGCGAATAAAGTATGTTCAACTTACCGCAATCAGCCTTATAAACTACCATTTTAGTGACGGGCGCGAAATGGAAAAAGTGACGCGCCAGTCATGGTTCTATGGGCAAAATGCGCAATATCAACCTTCAGGCGTCCGTTTGGTCCCTTTCGGCTATTTCTTCTTTCTCTTCCGGCGGTGGCGTTAGCGGGCCGCAGAATCGTTCAGCCAGCCAGGTCGCCAGCATCACCAGCATCCACGAGATGAGCGTGGCGACGACCAGGTCCCGTGGCCAGTGCATCCCCAGCAATAAGCGGCTGCCCATCACTCCCGTCGCCCAGACCAGTAAAATGACGATGGTGACCGTTCGACGTCTAGGCCAAAGCAGCCCAACCCCCAGCAGCGCCCAGCTGGCCGCAAACATGGTGTGGCCGGAGGGAAACGCGAACCCGGTCTCTTTCTGCCAGTGTTTACGCAAGAATTTCGGGATATCCTGCTGTTCCGCAAGCTGTTCTTTCACCAGTGCGCCACGATCTTTACGCTTTAAAGTGTAGAACTCATCCACCGGAATATGGTGCGTTTTTTCCAGCCAGACGACAAAAGGACGCGGCTCCTGAACGCGATCTTTCACCCAGGATTTTACGCCCTGACCGATAAGGATAGCGCCGCCGAGGATCGCAAAGAGCATTAGCGCCGCGCGCAGACGAAAGCGCAGGCACCACAGAAACCAGGCGCACAGGAGGACGTGGGTGATAATTCCCCAGGGCTGGGTGACCGTTTCCGTAATCCAGTATAAGGTTTTCAGCCACGTGGCGTTCTGCCCGGGCTGCCACATCCACCCTGAAAGCCATACGGCCAAAGGCATAATCAGTAAAATGGCCGCACCTGCTGCCGTACGTCTGGCGATTGAATGCATGTCTTCTCCTTTTTGCTAAGCGTCACAATCATAACTGAAATTTGTTCGCTGGGTGGAGATGTCGGATCGTGCTTTTAACGGTCATATCGCATGGTGCCCATTAGGCGAACCTGCTGAGCTTGTGGCAAAATAAACTGATACAGAAAGCAAAACAGGGCACAGGCACGAAACGTGTCAGCCTACTCTGGAGAATCACATGCAGCTTAAACGTGTGGCAGAGGCCAAACTGCCAACCCCATGGGGCGATTTCCTGATGGTGGGTTTTGAAGAACTGGCAACCGGACAGGATCATGTCGCACTGGTATATGGCGACATTTCAGGGCAGACGCCGGTGCTGTCCCGCGTCCATTCAGAGTGTCTCACCGGCGACGCGCTGTTCAGCCTGCGCTGTGATTGCGGTTTCCAGCTGGAAGCAGCCCTTTCTCATATTGCTGAAGAAGGCCGCGGCGTGCTGCTTTATCACCGTCAGGAAGGGCGTAACATTGGTTTGCTGAATAAAATTCGCGCCTACGCGCTTCAGGACCAGGGCTACGATACGGTTGAAGCCAACCATCAGCTCGGTTTTGCCGCTGACGAACGTGACTTCACCTTATGCGCCGATATGTTCAAGCTGCTGGGCGTAGACGAAGTTCGTCTGCTGACCAATAACCCGAAAAAAGTGGAAATCCTGACCGAAGCCGGGATCAACATCGTTGAACGTGTACCGCTGATTGTCGGCCGTAACCCGAAAAATGCCCACTACCTTGATACCAAAGCCGCCAAAATGGGCCATCTGCTGAAAGAGTGATGTAAAAAGCCCGGCACGCGTGCCGGGCTCGTTTCATCAATCCAGCATCTTACGAATCACGTAATGTAAAATGCCGTCGTTCTGGTAGTAGGTCAGCTCGGTTGCCGTATCAATACGGCACCGACAATCCAGCACCTCGGTTTTCCCGTCTGCCCGCGTTAACGTTACCGGCACCGTTTTACCCGGCTGCAGGTTTTGCAGGCCGCTAATGTCAATCTGCTCTTCCCCGGTCAGGCCCAGCGTTTTACGCGTCACGCCCTGCGGGAACTCAAGCGGCAGGATCCCCATGCCGATCAGATTCGAACGGTGAATACGTTCGAACGATTCGGCGATGACCACCCGAACGCCAAGCAGGCGCGGGCCTTTCGCCGCCCAGTCGCGGCTGGAGCCGGAACCGTACTCTTTCCCGGCAATCACCGCCAGCGGCGTCCCTTCCTGTTGGTATTTGACCGCCGCATCATAAATCGACACGACTTCCGTCCCCGGCAGATGGCGCGTCATGCCCCCTTCCACGCCCGGCACCATTTCGTTACGAATGCGGATGTTGGCAAAGGTCCCGCGCATCATGACTTCATGGTTACCGCGGCGCGAGCCGTAGGAGTTAAAATCGCGGCGTTCGACACCCCGACTTTGCAGGTAACGGCCTGCCGGGCTATCGGCTTTGATGCTCCCCGCCGGAGAGATATGATCCGTCGTGACAGAATCCCCCAGCATGGCCAGGATACGCGCGCCATGGATATCCTTAAGCGGCGCCGGCTCGGCCAGCATCTCATCAAAGAACGGCGACAGACGAATATAGGTCGAGTCATCCTGCCAGCCATAGGTATCCGAACCTGCAACGTTGATGGCTTTCCATTCCGGCGTGCCTTCAAAGACTTCCGCGTACTCTTTGCGGAACATCTCGGTAGAGACCTTCTCAACGGCCAGCGCGATTTCACGTGAAGAAGGCCAAATATCTTTCAGATAGACAGGATCATTCTTACGATCGTGACCAATCGGATCGGTCACCAGGTTGATATTCATTTTCCCTGCGAGAGCGTATGCCACCACCAGCGGCGGCGAAGCAAGCCAGTTGGTTTTTACCAGCGGGTGAATGCGCCCTTCAAAGTTTCGGTTACCGGAAAGAACGGCGCCTACCGTCAGGTCACCCTGCTTGATCGCCGTTTCGATGGGTTCAGGCAGTGGCCCGGAGTTACCAATACAGGTCGTACAGCCGTAGCCCACGAGGTTAAAGCCCAGCTCGTCCAGGTACGGCGTCAGTTTGGCCTGAGCCAGGTAATCCGACACCACTTTGGAGCCCGGTGCCAGCGAGGCCTTAACCCACGGCTGAGGTTTTAGCCCAAGCTCTACCGCTTTCTTAGCCAGCAGACCGGCCGCCATTAATACGCTGGGGTTGGACGTGTTGGTGCAGGAGGTAATCGCGGCAATCACAACCGCGCCGTCCGGAAGCTGATACTGATGTCCGTTCAGAACATAGTCGACGGGACGATGGTCTTTCTGCGCCACGTTCACTTCCAGGGCATTGCTGTCGGCAAACGCTTTCGGCACGTCGGTCAGCGCAACCCTGTCCTGCGGGCGTTTCGGCCCCGCGAGGCTCGCTTCGACGCTTCCCATATCGAGTTCAAGCGTGCTGGTGAAAACAGGCTCATCGCCCGGATTGCGCCACATGCCCTGCGCTTTGGTATACGCTTCCACCAGCGCGACCTGCTCTTCGCTGCGGCCGCTGAGGCGCATGTACTCCAGCGTGACGTCGTCAATGGGGAAAAAGCCGCAGGTGGCACCGTATTCCGGCGCCATATTGGCAATGGTGGCGCGGTCGGCCAGCGGCAGTGAATCCAGTCCGTCACCGTAGAATTCGACAAACTTGCCTACCACACCATGCTTGCGCAGCATCTGGGTGACGGTCAGCACCAGATCGGTGGCGGTAATGCCTTCAGACAGTTTTCCGGTGAGCTTGAAGCCCACCACATCCGGAATCAGCATGGATACCGGCTGGCCGAGCATGGCGGCTTCCGCTTCAATACCGCCGACGCCCCAGCCCAGCACGCCCAGACCGTTGATCATGGTGGTATGTGAATCCGTGCCCACCAGCGTGTCCGGATAAGCCACCCACTCTTTATCCTGCAATTCGCTCCAGACGGCTTTACCCAGATATTCAAGGTTTACCTGGTGACAAATGCCGGTGCCTGGCGGGACCACGCTAAATCGGCTGAACGCCTGCTGTCCCCACTTCAGGAAGACGTAGCGCTCGTGGTTACGCTCCATCTCGAGACGAACGTTTTCACCAAAGGCATCGTCATCACCGAAGTGGTCAACGGTCACGGAGTGGTCAATGACGAGGTCAACGGGGGAAAGCGGGTTAACCTTTGCCGTATCTCCGCCGAGACGCTTCACGGCTTCGCGCATCGCGGCTAAATCAACCACGGCCGGAACACCGGTAAAGTCCTGCATCAGCACCCTTGCCGGGCGGTAGGCGATTTCTCTGTCGGCATGGGCCTTCTCAAGCCACCCTGCCAGCGCCTGGATATCATCGAGCGTGACGGATTCACCGTCCTGCCAGCGCAAGAGATTTTCAAGTAAAACTTTCAAGGACTTGGGTAAACGCGAAATGTCCCCAAGCGTTCTGGCAGCCAGCGGCAGGCTGTAGTAGTGCCAGGTTTTATTTTCTGCCTGTAACGTATCCTTACTGGCTTCGCGTAGGGTTAACGACATAAGCTCCTCCTTAATCACAGAGATGTCCCGACAATCATCAGGGCTGTAATTAAAGATAACACAAAGATGTCGTAACGTTTTGATAACAACCCAAATTGATAAATTTCGGATTGGTCCACAAGGGGGAAACAAAAAACCCCGCCGTAGCGAGGTTTTACAATTTAGTGGAGCGCCAGCCAGATGAGCTGACTCCAGAACAGAATCGACACGGTAAAAACGCCGATCCACGACCAGTATTTGTGAGACGTCATGTTATTCATCATAGGGACACCAGGCATTATTTATAAAAATTCCGAGGTTGTTCCTCAGTGCTATATTGCTGATGTGTATTTATTAAAGAGTACAAAAGTGCAGAGTCGATATTCAGACTATTTGCATCATTACGCAATAAACTAAATTATTGTTTTTTGGGTTCGTCTTCTGCGAACACATCAATAAACGCTTGCTGCTGCGGCGTCAGTTTCCAGGACGCAGGTACAACAGTTGCAGGTGCTTTACGCCCTCTGTGGCCGTTGTCACGATGCTGACACATCTGTTTTACCGAAGCGGTACGTACCGTCACTGCCATATTTAACCCCAATATCTCCAGGCCAGGAGAGCAACAGCCACCCAAAACAAGGCGGAGACGAGAAAGACCGCCAGCCAGGCTTTACGCTTGAGCGCAGGATCCCTTTGCGGTTCTTCACTTCCTGAAGGCATTGCTAACCTCATACAATCGACATCGCTTATCATTTAGGACCAAACAATTGGTACAATTAATCATCTGTTGAGATAAATCCTAAAGAAACTTTAGCCGAAAAGCCAGTGAATTTACGCACCGGGAGGTATGAAATATTCAATCTTTTGACCAGAAATAAATTATTGAAAAGAAAAATTTGCGGAGGCGTAAATTAGTTTCTACTTTTGTCGCCAATTCACGACATTAAAACCTTACAAAGCAAATGGCTAATGACATTATATGGCAGGGAAAGCAGATGATGATAATTCTAATTTAGCTTTGAGGCGTTATTTCGGTATCTTTCCCTGGGGGAAAGATACCGGGTGTGATTATTTTTCGGGGAGTTTGATGTCTTTAAACATCTCTTCAATATCTTCATTTGAGCGTAATGCCACGGCGGTATCCACCACGTCACGCGTTAAATGAGGGGCAAAGCGCTGAATAAAATCATACATATAGCTGCGCAGGAAGGTGCTGCGGCGGAACCCAATTTTTGTGGTGCTATGGCTGAAAACGTCGTGCGCATCAAGACGCACCAGGTCAGGGTCTGACACCGGATCGACCGCCATGCTGGCGATGACGCCCACGCCCAATCCAAGCCGGACATAGGTCTTAATCACGTCGGCATCGGTCGCGGTAAAGACAATGCGCGGCGTTAACCCTGCCCGGTTAAATGCCGTATCAAGCTCGGACCGGCCAGTAAAGCCAAACGTATAGGTCACCAGAGGATACTGGGCCAGCTCTTCGATAGTGACCGACCCTTTACCCGCCAAGGGGTGATCGGGGGTCACCACAATAGAACGGTTCCAGTGGTAGCACGGGAGCATCACCAGATCGTCATACAGGTGAAGCGCTTCGGTGGCGATGGCAAAGTCTGCATTCCCCTTAGAGACGGCTTCAGCGATTTGCGTTGGCGAGCCCTGGTGCATATGCAACGAGACGCGAGGATAACGCTCGATAAAGCCTTTGATCACGCCGGGTAGCGCATAGCGCGCCTGAGTATGCGTCGTGGCAATATACAGCGAGCCTTTATCCGGCCAGGTATGCTCCCCCGCCACAGACTTAATCGCATCGACTTTAGAGAGGACTTCACGCGCAATGCGGATGATTTCCTGCCCTGCAGGCGTCACCTGAGTGAGATGCTTACCGCTGCGGGCGAAGATCTGAATGCCTAACTCATCCTCCAGCATACGAACTTGTTTGCTGATGCCCGGTTGCGAGGTATATAGCCCCTCGGCGGTAGAAGAGACGTTAAGGTTATGATTCACCACCTCAACAATATAACGAAGCTGCTGTAATTTCATGCCAGACCATCCGATTTAGCGCATGCGGTCATTCGCTTAAGACGATTTAATAATAAGAAACGGGTTAACTATAACCACTATATCATTTATAGCCTGACTGTATAGTACGGAACAAAAAATAATAACAAGGTAATAAAAAAGGGCCGGAAATCCGGCCCTTTTACAGGTAAGTTACGGTTAGGGAAGATTATTTCTTGCCTTCAACCCATTTGCCATCGACAAAGAAGGCTGACCATCCGGTCGCTTTACCTTCTTTCTCTGCCGCAACATACTGCTGCTTTGTTTTACGGCTAAAACGCACCACGGTTTTGTTGCCTTCCGGATCCTGCTGCGGCGCATCGGCCAGATAACGCAGTTTCTCCGGCAGACGATCGCGGAAGCGATATAGCTCTTCCACCAGCGGCGCGCGGGTTTCGCGCGATTTCGGGAAGGTGTTGGCGGCCAGGAAGACACCTGCCGCGCCGTCACGCAGCACGAAGTACGCGTCGGATTTCTCACACGGCAATTCTGGCAGCGGAACCGGATCTTCCTTCGGCGGGGCCACTTCACCGTTACGCAGAATTTTGCGCGTGTTTTTACATTCGTCGTTGGTGCAGGCCATGTACTTACCGAAACGTCCCATTTTCAGGTGCATTTCAGAACCACACTTCTCGCACTCCACAATCGGGCCGTCATAGCCTTTAATGCGGAACTCGCCCTCTTCGATCTCATACCCGTCACACGTTGGGTTATTACCACACACGTGCAGCTTGCGTTTTGGATCGATCAGGTAGCTGTCCATTGCCGTGCCGCATTTTTTGCAGCGGCGCTTGGCACGCAGAGCGTTCGTTTCCGCATCGTCACCTTCCAGCACGTTGAGAACTTCGTTCTCCGGCACCAGGTTGATGGTGGTTTTGCAGCGCTCTTTTGGCGACAGCGCATAGCCGGAGCAGCCCAGGAACACGCCCGTGGTGGCAGTACGGATCCCCATCTTGCGGCCACAGGTTGGGCAGTCGATGCTGGTCAGTACCATCTGGTTAGGCAGCATGCCGCCCTCTTCAGGGTCTTTCTCCGCTTTTTCAAGCTGGTCGGTGAAGTCGCTGAAGAAGCTGTCGAGGACCTTTTTCCATTCCGCCTGGTGGCTGGCAACCTGGTCGAGACTGTCTTCCATTTGCGCGGTGAAATCGTAGTTCATCAGCTCGCGGAAGTTGGCTTCCAGACGATCGGTGACGATCTCACCCATTTTTTCCGCATAGAAACGACGGTTTTCAACACGGACGTAACCGCGATCCTGAATCGTCGAGATAATTGACGCGTAGGTCGACGGACGGCCAATACCGCGTTTTTCCAGCTCTTTTACCAGAGATGCTTCACTGAAGCGTGCCGGTGGCTTGGTGAAGTGCTGAGCCGGGATCAGCTCAACCAGAGACAGTTCATCACCTTTGTTCACCGCAGGCAGCGTTCGGTCTTCATCACCTTTACGCAGCGCAGGCATCACTTTCGTCCAGCCGTCGAAACGCAGAATACGACCGCGCGCCTTGAGACGGAAATCACCCGCGCCAACGGTCAGCGTGGTGGAGTCGTACTGGGCCGGGGTCATCTGGCACGCCACGAACTGACGCCAGATCAGCTGATACAGCTTCTGCGCGTCGGCTTCCATATCTTTCAGCGATTCAGCCAGCACGGAGACATCAGAAGGACGAATCGCTTCGTGCGCTTCCTGAGAATTCTCTTTGCTGGCGAACTGGTTAGCGCTTTCCGGCAGGTATTTCTTACCGAAGTTGTCGCTGATGTAGCCACGCACCATGTTGACCGCGTCCTGACTCAGGTTGGTTGAGTCGGTACGCATGTAGGTGATGTAACCCGCTTCATACAACCGCTGGGCCATCATCATGGTCTTCTTCACGCCGTAACCCAGACGGGTGCTGGCCGCCTGTTGCAGGGTGGAGGTGATAAACGGCGCACCAGGCTTGCTGCTGGTCGGCTTGTCTTCACGTTCCAGCACCTGATAGCGTGCCTTTTCCAGCAGCGCCACGGCGGCCATGGTCTGGTCGCGGTTTTCCGGACGGAAAGGCTTATCGTTCTGGTGGGTAACCTGCAGCGGCAGAGCGTCACCGCCCGGCGTGGTCACACTGGCATCGACCTCCCAGAACTCTTCCGGCACGAAGGCTTTAATTTCGCGCTCGCGCTCAACGACCAGACGCACGGCGACGGATTGCACACGACCTGCGGACAGGCCACGGGCAATCTTTTTCCACAGCAGTGGAGAAACCATGTAGCCTACAACGCGGTCCATAAAGCGACGCGCCTGCTGGGCGTTAACACGGTCGATGTTTAGCTCGCCCGGCTTCTCAAACGCCTGACGAATCGCATTCTTCGTAATTTCGTTAAACACTACGCGGCTGTAGCGTTTGTCATCACCCCCGATAACTTCCCGCAGGTGCCACGCAATGGCTTCCCCTTCGCGGTCAAGGTCGGTTGCGAGATAGATGTGGTCTGCTTTTTCAGCCAGCTGCTTCAGCTCGTTAACGACTTTTTCTTTCCCTGGAAGCACTTCATATTGTGCATCCCAGTTATGCCATGGGTTAACACCCATGCGGTTGACAAGCGCGCTACGTTCATCCTTTTTAGGCTTTTTAGCCCCTTTGGTGGAGGTAGAGTCTGCGCTCTTTTTGCTGGCTGAGCCACTGGTCGGCAAATCGCGGATATGACCAACGCTGGACTTAACCACGTAGTCATTACCCAGATACTTATTGATCGTTTTGGCTTTTGCCGGGGACTCAACGATGACGAGAGCTTTACCCATATTCACCTTTACCTAATTTAATTCTTCCAGGAATACGCCGCACGTTGATTTCCCTTCCGCTGACGACGAGCCAATGATATTGCGACTGCGTCAGGAGATATCAACCCCTTTGTCTTACCGGGCGTTAAAGAAAAGACGCCCAGGTGATTGAGTTCTCGGGTATTTTTCTCACATCTCGTGTAATTCGTGACGAATTCCCGGTTGAATGTCAAGCAATTCTGTTGCCAGAATGACGAAAGCGCACACTCTACCTGATAAAATTCGTTACGCAACTTTATTAGCATGCAAAAGCAAATCCTGCCAGCCAGGCCCCTGCACCTTATCCCCTCACATTACAGGGAAAATTTGCCCCCAAAGCGCCCTCGGCGTAGACTATTGTCACTGTTTAAGGAGTGGATTATGCAGAATACGACCCAACCTATTGACCGAGCCTCTCTGCTTATCGAAGCAAACAAGCTTATTCGTGACCATGAAGATACGCTGGCAGGCATTGAAGCCACCGGCGTTGAGCAGCGTAATGGCGTGCTGGTTTTCAGCGGCGAATACTTCCTTGATGAACAGGGCTTACCGACCCCGAAAAGCACCGCCGTGTTTAACATGTTTAAATACCTGGCACATACGCTTTCCGAGAAATATCACCTGGTCGATTAACGTAAAACGCGAGGCATAAGCCTCGCGTTTTTGTTTACAGCAGCGGTTTTTGTCCACGCTGTAGCCAGCGGAGCAGCAGGCGGTCCGCGCTTTCTGCCGCACTGTTGGTAAAGCGGTCAAGGAGTCGCTTGCGCTGGGCAAAGCGGACGCCCACCAGTTCCCGGCCTTCCATCAGGTTGAGCAGCAGATCGTCGCTGGTTCCGACTTCATCTACAAGCCCTTTCTCCTGCGCCTGAACGCCGTACCAGTGCTCACCCGTTGCGACCTGCTCAATGTCCAGCGTCGGGCGCATACGGTGCACAAAGTCTTTAAAGAGATGATGCGTTTCGTTGAGATCCTCACGGAATTTTTGGCGCCCTTCTTCCGTGTTTTCCCCCAGCAGCGTCAGGGTGCGTTTGTACTGACCCGCAGTGTGAAGCTCGATATCAATCTCTTTATTTTTCAGGAAGCGGTTAAAGTTCGGGATCTGTGCGACCACGCCGATCGAGCCGATAATCGAGAACGGTGCGGCCACAATTTTGTCCGCCACGCAGGCCATCATGTAGCCACCACTCGCTGCCACTTTATCTACGGCCACGGTCAGCGGGATCTGTTTTTCACGCAGACGCTGCAGCTGAGAGGCCGCCAGGCCGTAGCCGTGCACCACGCCTCCCGGGCTTTCAAGACGAACAACGACCTGATCCTGCGGCGTCGCCACGGCCAGCACGGCAGTGACCTCTTCGCGCAAAGACGCGACTTCATGCGCATCCATGCTGCCTTTAAAATCGAGCACGTAAACCCGTGGCGTGACCTTATCCTGTGGCGTATTGAGCTTCGCCTTTGCCTTTGCCGCTTTGGCTTCCTGTTTATGCTTTTTCTTCTGCGCTTTGAGCCACAGCTTCTGTTGATGACTGTCAAGCAGCGCCAGAGACATCTCTTCCTGCATCTCTTTATACTGCTCGCTCAGGCGGGTGATGCGTAACTCCCCTCGCTGACGCTTGCGCTGCGTCAGGTTGACAATCAGAACGGCAACCACCGCAATGGCAATCACCACCGTCGCGATTTTCGCCAAAAACAACCCATATTGAGAAAGTAATTCCACGCGTTCCACCTTGATTTAACCACGAATCTTTCACGGCAGTGTACAACACCCCTGCCCATGCGTCTCGCTCGTGACACTACCTCTGCGAGGCGCCTTCAGGAATCCCCGGTCTGGCGTTTAAATATTTGCAAATTGTTAATTTTACAGCAATGCGTCCTGTAGACTGATTGAATTATCAGGCGAATTCGGGCATAAAGCCGAAAAGTCACAAAAGAAGGCGTGTTTAAGTCACCGTGCGCCGAGGAGTCACCTTGCATTATCAACCGCAAAAAAATCTGCTGCAGAACCGCATCATTCTTGTCACTGGGGCCAGCGACGGGATTGGCCGTGAAGCGGCGCTGACCTACGCTGAGTATGGCGCGAGCGTCATCCTGACCGGCCGCAACGAAGAAAAACTTAAAGGGGTGGCGCAGGAGATTGAAGCCGCAGGTGGGATTCCTGCTCGCTGGTACACGCTCGATCTGCTCACCTGCACGCCCGCGTCATGTCAGGAGCTTGCTCACCGCATCAGCACCCATTACCCGCGCCTGGACGGCGTACTGCATAATGCCGGCTTGCTTGGCGAAGTTCGCCCGATGGATGAACAGGATCCCGAGATCTGGCAGGAGGTCATGCAGGTCAACGTCAACGGGACGTTTTTCCTGACCCAGGCACTCCTTCCTTTATTACTCAAATCGGATTCGGGTTCACTGGTGTTCACCTCCTCCAGCGTAGGCCGTGAGGGGCGCGCAAACTGGGGTGCCTATGCCGTATCAAAATTCGCAACCGAGGGCATGATGCAGGTGTTGGCAGAGGAGTACCAAAGCCGCCATCTGCGCGTAAACTGCATTAACCCGGGCGGTACGCGCACCAAAATGCGCGCCAGCGCCTTCCCGACGGAAGACCCGCAGAAGCTGAAAACGCCGGCAGACATTATGCCGCTCTATCTCTGGCTGATGGGCGACGACAGCCGCCGCAAAACCGGGATGACCTTTGACGCCCAGCCGGGCCGTAAACCAGGAATCTCGCAATGAGTGAAGAACGTCATCAGCAGCGCCAGCAGCGTCTGAAGGAACAGGTCGATGCGCGCGTCGCGGCCGCTCAGGACGAGCGCGGGATCGTCATCGTCTTTACCGGCAACGGCAAAGGGAAAACCACGGCCGCATTCGGCACGGCGACACGCGCCGTCGGCCACGGGCAGAAGGTCGGCGTTATCCAGTTTATTAAAGGTGAGTGGCCTAACGGCGAGCGTAATCTGCTTGAGCCTCACGGCGTTGAGTTCCAAGTGATGGCGACCGGATTTACGTGGGACACCCAGAACCGCGAAACCGATACCGCAGCCTGTCTGGCCGTCTGGGAGCACGCTAAAAGAATGCTGGCCGATCCTTCACTCAATATGGTTCTGCTGGATGAAATCACGTATATGGTCGCCTACGACTATTTGCCGCTGGAAGAGGTGCTTAATGCACTGAAAAACCGTCCCGCCCATCAGACGGTCATCATCACGGGGCGCGGGTGTCATCGGGATATTCTGGAGCTGGCAGATACCGTCAGCGAGCTGCGTCCGGTTAAACATGCGTTTGATGCGGGCATCAAAGCGCAGATGGGTATTGATTACTAAAGAAAAAAGCCCGGTGTCTTCACCGGGCTTTTACATTAACCGTTGTTATTACGGCTGCCAGAGCGGCGGTTGCTGCTCACCTGGCTGTGACGCTTCACCGCACGGCGAATCTGGTTCGCCTTCATGCGGCGACGATCTTTTTCCACCGCCACTTTAGAGGTGGTTTCCGGCGTCAGACCGACCAGCTCGCGCAGATAGTTGGTCTGGGTCAGATCCAGTTCGGTATAACCCCCACGCGGCAGGCCTTTTGGCAGCAGGATGTCGCCGTAACGGACACGGATCAGGCGGCTAACCTGCACGCCTACCGCTTCCCAGAGACGACGCACCTCGCGGTTGCGGCCTTCGGTCAGGGTCACGTTGTACCACTGGTTGATGCCTTCCCCACCGGTAAATTTGATGGTTTTGAACGCCGCAGGACCGTCTTCCAGCTGAACGCCACGCGACAGGTCGCGCAGTTTATTCTCATCAACCTGGCCGAACACGCGCACCGCGTATTCACGTTCCACTTCACGGCTTGGATGCATCAGACGGTTTGCCAGTTCACCATCGGTGGTAAACAGCAGCAGACCGCAGGTGTTCACGTCCAGACGGCCAACGGCAATCCAGCGAGCGCCACGCAGTTTAGGCAGACGGTCAAACACCGTCGGGCGACCTTCCGGGTCATTGCGGGTACACAGCTCGCCTTCCGGCTTATAGTAAGCCAGCACGCGGCAGATCTGCTCAGCGGACTCTTTCACGGAGATAAGATGACCGTCGATGCGGATCTTCAGCCCCGGTACGATTTCTACGCGGTCACCCAGCGTGGCGATTTTACCGTCCACACTCACGCGGCCCGCTTCAATAATGGCTTCGATTTCACGGCGTGAACCGTGGCCGGCACGCGCCAGCACTTTCTGTAACTTCTCGCTCATTGAGCTTCCTCAGGTGTCGCCTTCACAGGCGTCGAATCAGGTCAAAAGAGGGCTGAGCCCTGCTTTGATGGCCGCGTAGTATATCTGCTTATACCATTACAAGAAAGGCTTTACGTCACCCACGCCTTCTCGAATCACTTCCGGTGCATCTTCGGTTAAGTCGACCACGGTGGTCGGCTGCTGGCCGAGATAACCGCCGTGAATAATCAGCTCGACCACCTTCTCCAGACGATCTTTGATCTCTTCCGGATCGGACTCGGTAAACTCGCTGCCCGGCAGCATCAGCGAGGTAGAGAGCATCGGTTCGCCGAGGGTTTCCAGCAGCGCCTGCGCAATCGGATTCGACGGCACGCGCATGCCGATAGTCTTACGCTTTTCCTGCAGCAGGCGGCGCGGCACCTCTTTCGTCCCTTTCAGGATGAAGGTGTAGTTGCCCGGCGTGTTGTTCTTGATCAGGCGAAACGCCACGTTATCCACATAAGCATAGGTGGAAAGCTCAGAGAGATCGCGGCACATCAGGGTAAAGTTATGGCCGTCCGGCAGCTGGCGAATACGGCAAATGCGTTCCATCGCCCCTTTATCTTCAATTTTGCAGCCCAGCGCGTAGCCTGAATCGGTCGGATAGACAATCACGCCGCCTTTGCGGACGATCTCCACGGCCTGGTTAATCAGACGTGGCTGCGGGTTGTCCGGATGGATATAGAAAAACTGACTCATACTTCCCTCTCTTCAATTTGCTGCGGCTGTTCCCAGAGCTGCCAGACCGGCTCAACGCCAGCAGGCAGCCAGAGCTTGCGCCCCAGTTCGATCCAGGCGCAGGGCTGATGGAAATCAGAACCCTGTGAGCCAAGCAGACCGTACTGTCGGGCATAGGTCGCGAGCTGCGCGCGCTCATTGGGCGCCTGCTGACACTGGGCGACTTCCATCGCCTCACCACCGTTTTCGGCAAAGTGCGCCAGCAGCCTTTTCAGCCATTTAGCAGAAAGATTATACCGCCCCGGATGGGCCAGCACGGCCTTACCGCCAGAATGATGAATCACATCAATACCTTGTTTTATTGTACACCACTGTGGCGGAACGTATCCGGTTTTCCCGCGCGCCAGATACTTTTTAAAGACATCCGCCATCGTCGTGGCTTTACCCGCCTCTACCAGAAAACGGGCGAAATGACCGCGCGTAACCGCCCCGCCGTTCGCCAGCTTTTGCGCACCTTCCAGCGCGCCAGGAATATGTGCCTTTTCCAGACGCTCGCCGATCATCTCTGCGCGCTGGTTGCGGCGCGTTTTTTGTTCTTGCAAAAACTCAATAAGTGCCGGATGGTCTATATCGATGTTCAGGCCAACGATATGAATCTCATGGTTTTCCCAGACGGTCGAAATCTCGACGCCGGGCACCAGATTGAGTGCCAGCCCGCAGCGGGCAATCTCGGCGCGCGCTGCCGGAATGGCATCCGTCGTATCGTGATCGGTTATCGCCAGCGTGCCGATGCGCATTTCAACGGCACGATGAACCAGGGCTTCGGGTGTCAGCAGGCCATCAGAGGCCTGAGTATGGCTGTGTAAATCATAAATAATCGCGTAGGTGGTATCGCTCAAAGCACTTCCCATAACAGGTTGAAGACATCCGAAACCGCCATGATACCGACTTAACGTGAAATTCTGAAATCAAGGGTTGACAACCAGCCATTGAACTAGTTAACTAGTACGCAAGTTCACACGAGAAAGGTATCTGAAAATGACAGCACATTTCACTCTGCACGGCTGGTGGCGTACTCCCTGATCTTCGGGCAGTGTCACGCGTCTGCGAAATGCAAACAGATACCCGCCCGCTACTCAGCGGGCTTTTTTTTGAACAGAATAAATGAGAACACCAACATGCAAACAGCCAAACCCCATCTCGAATTGCTGACCTGCGAGGCGGCCTATCGCCACAACCCGACCGCGCTGTTTCATCAGGTGTGCGGGGCTCGCCCGGCAACGCTGCTGCTGGAATCTGCGGACATCGACAGCAAGGACGATCTGAAAAGCCTTCTGCTGGTCGACAGCGCGTTGCGCATTACCGCCTTAGGTGACACCGTCACTATTAAGGCTTTGTCAGACAATGGCGCATCGCTGCTGCCGCTGCTGGATGCCGCCCTGCCTTCAGGCATCGAAAACGAACGTCATCCAGAAATGCGCATTCTGCATTTCCCGCCGGTTAGCCAACTGTTAGATGAAGACGCGCGCCTCTGTTCCCTGTCCGTCTTTGATGCCTTCCGCCTGCTGCAAAACCTGGTTACCGTTCCGCACGATGAGCGTGAAGCGATGTTCTTTGGCGGGCTGTTTGCTTACGACCTGGTCGCGGGATTTGAAGATTTGCCGGAAACCGAGCAGGGCAATCGCTGCCCGGACTACTGTTTCTATCTGGCCGAAACCCTGCTGGTGATCGACCATCAGAAACAATACACCCGCATTCAGGCCAGCCTGTTCACGCCTTCTGGCGCTGAGAAAACCCGTCTGGAGCACCGCATTGCCCAACTGCAGCAGCAAATGACGGAAGCGCCGCCTGCGCTACCGGTGCAGCGCGTCGAGAAGATGACCTGCGATGTGAACCAGACCGACGATCAGTACGGTGCCGTGGTTCGCCAGATGCAAAAGGCGATTCGCGCCGGGGAAATTTTCCAGGTTGTACCGTCCCGTCGCTTCTCTCTGCCCTGCCCGTCCCCGCTGGCCGCTTACGACGTGCTGAAAAAGAGCAACCCAAGCCCATACATGTTCTTTATGCAGGACAATGACTTCACGCTGTTCGGCGCCTCGCCGGAAAGCTCGCTGAAATATGACGCCACCAGCCGCCAGATTGAGATCTACCCGATCGCCGGAACCCGTCCGCGCGGACGTCGCGCCGACGGCTCGCTGGATCGCGATCTCGACAGCCGCATCGAGCTGGAAATGCGCACCGACCACAAAGAACTCTCCGAGCACCTGATGCTGGTTGACCTGGCACGTAACGATCTGGCCCGTATTTGCACCCCGGGCAGCCGCTACGTGGCGGACCTGACTAAAGTCGACCGCTATTCGTTCGTGATGCACCTGGTCTCCCGCGTGGTGGGCGAGCTGCGCCACGACCTCGACGTGCTGCACGCCTACCGCGCCTGCATGAACATGGGCACCCTGAGCGGTGCGCCGAAAGTGCGCGCCATGCAGCTGATTGCCGCCGCCGAAGGACGCCGTCGCGGCAGCTACGGCGGCGCGGTGGGCTATTTTACGGCCCACGGTGACCTCGATACCTGCATCGTGATCCGCTCCGCCTATGTCGAAGACGGTATTGCCACCGTCCAGGCGGGTGCCGGGATTGTTCTTGATTCTGTTCCGCAGTCTGAAGCTGACGAAACGCGCAGCAAAGCGCGTGCGGTCCTTCGCGCCATTGCTACCGCACACCATGCACAGGAGATTTTCTGATGGCTGACATTCTGCTGCTCGATAATATCGACTCCTTTACCTATAACCTGGCAGATCAGCTGCGTGCGAATGGACATAACGTCGTTATCTATCGCAACCACGTCCCGGCGCAGACCCTGATTGACCGTCTGGCAACCATGCAAAACCCGGTGCTGATGCTCTCCCCCGGGCCAGGCGCGCCGAGCGAAGCGGGCTGTATGCCGGAGCTGCTGACCCGCATGCGCGGCAAGCTGCCGATTATCGGCATCTGTCTCGGCCATCAGGCGATTGTGGAGGCCTACGGCGGCTACGTCGGCCAGGCAGGTGAAATCCTCCACGGTAAAGCGTCCAGCATCGAACATGACGGCCAGGCAATGTTTGCCGGGCTGCCGAATCCGCTCCCGGTCGCGCGCTATCATTCGCTGGTCGGCAGCAACATTCCGGCCGGGCTGACCATCAACGCCTCGTTTGAAGGGATGGTGATGGCGGTACGCCACGATGCGGATCGCGTCTGCGGGATGCAGTTCCACCCGGAATCTATTTTGACCTCCAATGGCGCCCGCCTGCTGGAGCAGACCCTCGACTGGGCGTTACAGAAGCTGGAGCAGACCAACACCCTGCAGCCGATTCTGGAAAAACTGTATCAGGCCCAGACCCTGAGCCAGCAGGAGAGCCACCAGCTCTTCTCCTCCGTGGTTCGCGGTGAGCTAAAGCCGGAACAGCTGGCGGCCGCGCTGGTGAGCATGAAGGTCCGCGGTGAAAGCCCGCAGGAGATCGCCGGTGCCGCTACGGCCCTGCTGGAAAATGCCGCCCCGTTCCCGCGCCCGGACTATCCGTTTGCCGATATTGTCGGTACCGGCGGTGACGGCAGCAACAGTATCAATATTTCAACCGCCAGCGCCTTTGTGGCCGCAGCGTGTGGCCTGAAGGTGGCGAAGCACGGTAACCGCAGCGTGTCCAGCCGGTCGGGCTCGTCTGATTTGCTCGCGGCATTCGGCATTAATCTCGATATGAACGCCGAACGTTCCCGTGAAGCGCTGGATGACCTGGGCGTCTGCTTCCTGTTTGCGCCGAAGTATCACACCGGTTTCCGCCACGCAATGCCGGTTCGTCAGCAGCTGAAAACCCGCACGCTGTTTAACGTGCTCGGCCCGCTGATCAACCCGGCCCATCCGCCGCTGGCGCTGATCGGTGTCTACAGTCCGGAACTGGTCCTGCCGATTGCCGAGACCCTGCGCGTGCTGGGTTACCAGCGTGCCGCCGTGGTGCACAGCGGCGGAATGGACGAAGTGTCTCTGCATGCCCCGACGCTGGTAGCCGAACTGCGCGACGGTGAAATCCTGAGCTACCAGCTCGAAGCCGCTGACTTTGGTTTAACTCCGTATCACCAGGAAGCGCTGGCAGGCGGTACCCCGGAAGAAAACCGTGACATTCTGACGCGCTTATTACAAGGTAAGGGAGAGGTCGCCCATGAGGCCGCCGTTGCCGCCAACGTCGCCATGCTGATGCGTTTGCACGGTGAGGAAGACCTTAAGGCCAACGTTCAAAAAGTTCTGGATGTACTGCGCTCCGGTGCAGCTTACGATCGCGTTACCGCACTTGCGGCAAGAGGGTAAAGAATGCAGACCGTTTTAGCGAAAATCGTTGCCGATAAGGCCATCTGGGTGGAAGCCCGCAAGCAACAGCAGCCGCTTGCCAGTTTTCAGAATGACGTCGTCCCGAGCAGCCGTCGTTTCTATGACGCCCTGCAGGGTGCGCGCACCGCGTTTATTCTTGAGTGCAAAAAAGCGTCTCCGTCTAAAGGCGTTATCCGTGACGATTTCGACCCGGCGCGTATTGCCGGCATTTATAAGCATCATGCGTCAGCCATCTCCGTGCTGACGGATGAGAAATATTTTCAGGGCAGCTTCGATTTTCTGCCGATCGTCAGCGGCATCGCGCCGCAGCCGATCCTGTGCAAAGACTTTATTATCGACCCTTATCAGATTTGGCTGGCGCGCTTTTACCAGGCCGACGCCTGCCTGCTGATGCTCTCGGTGCTTGACGACGAGCAGTATCGCCAGCTTTCTGCCGTCGCGCACAGCCTGAAAATGGGCGTGCTGACCGAAGTGAGTAATGAAGAGGAGCTGGAGCGCGCGATTGCGCTGGAAGCCAAAGTGGTCGGCATTAACAACCGCGATCTGCGTGACCTGTCCATTGACCTGAACCGCACGCGCCAGCTGGCGCCGCGTCTGGGATCTGGCGTCACGGTCATCAGCGAATCCGGCATTAACAGCTACGCCCAGGTGCGCGAGCTGAGCCACTTCGCCAACGGTTTCCTGATTGGCTCCGCCATGATGGAACATGACGATCTCAATGCGGCAGTACGTCGCGTGCTGCTGGGTGAAAACAAAGTCTGCGGTTTAACCCGCGAACAGGACGCCCAGGCCGCGTATGAAGCCGGAGCGATTTATGGCGGGCTGATTTTTGTGGATTCCTCTCCTCGCGCGGTCAGCGAAGAGCAGGCGCGTAAGGTCATCGCCGCGGCACCACTCAGCTATGTTGGCGTGTTCCGCAATGCGGATATCGCAGAGGTGGTTGAAAAAGTCGACGCGTTATCCCTGAGCGCGGTGCAGCTTCACGGCGATGAAGATCAGGCCTATATCGATGCCCTACGCGCCACGCTGGCGCCGCAGGTACAGATCTGGAAAGCGCAACGCGTTGACGATACGTTGCCCCCGCGTAACCTGAACCACGTGGATAAATACGTTCTCGATAACGGTCAAGGCGGAACCGGCCAGCGTTTTGACTGGTCCCTGCTGAACGGCGAAAAGCTGGACAACGTTCTGCTGGCGGGCGGATTAAGCCCGGATAACTGTGTAGAAGCCGCGAAAACCGGCTGCGCAGGCCTCGATTTCAATTCAGGCGTAGAGTCCCAGCCGGGTAGTAAAGATGCCAGCAAACTGGCCTCGGTTTTTAAAACTCTGCGTGCATATTAAGGAAGAGAAGATGACGACATTACTTAACCCGTATTTTGGTGAGTTCGGCGGGATGTACGTCCCGCAAATCCTGATGCCCGCGCTGCGCCAGCTGGAAGAAGCGTTTGTGAGCGCGCAGAAGGATCCGGCATTTCAGGCGGAATTTACCGACCTGCTGAAAAACTATGCAGGCCGCCCAACGGCCCTGACCAAATGCCGCAATCTGACGGAAGGCACGAAAACTACGCTGTATCTTAAGCGTGAAGACCTGCTGCACGGCGGCGCGCACAAGACTAACCAGGTGCTGGGCCAGGCGCTGCTTGCGAAGCGTATGGGCAAAACCGAAATCATCGCCGAAACCGGCGCAGGCCAGCATGGCGTGGCCTCGGCGCTCGCCAGCGCCCTGCTCGGCCTGAAATGCCGCATCTATATGGGGGCGAAAGACGTTGAGCGTCAGTCTCCAAACGTCTTCCGTATGCGTCTGATGGGTGCAGAAGTGATCCCGGTGCACAGCGGCTCCGCGACGCTGAAGGATGCCTGTAACGAAGCGCTGCGCGACTGGTCTGGCAGCTACGAAACCGCGCACTATATGCTTGGTACCGCAGCGGGCCCGCACCCGTTCCCGACCATCGTGCGTGAGTTCCAGCGCATGATCGGGGAAGAGACCAAAGCGCAGATCCTCGAAAAAGAGGGTCGTCTCCCGGATGCGGTCATCGCCTGCGTCGGCGGCGGATCTAACGCCATCGGTATGTTCGCAGACTTTATCGACGACACCCGCGTGGGTCTGATTGGCGTCGAGCCTGCGGGTCACGGCATTGAATCGGGTGAACACGGCGCGCCGCTGAAGCATGGCCGCGTGGGGATCTACTTCGGCATGAAATCCCCGATGATGCAGACCGATGAAGGCCAGATTGAAGAGTCTTACTCTATCTCCGCTGGCCTCGACTTCCCGTCCGTCGGGCCGCAGCACGCCTATCTGAACAGCACCGGTCGTGCGGACTATGTCTCCATTACCGATGACGAAGCGCTGGAAGCGTTCAAAACGCTGTGCCGCAGCGAAGGGATCATCCCGGCGCTGGAATCTTCACACGCTCTGGCCCATGCGCTGAAAATGATGAAAGACAATCCGGAAAAAGAACAGCTGCTGGTGGTCAACCTTTCCGGACGCGGTGACAAAGATATCTTCACCGTTCACGATATTCTGAAAGCACGAGGGGAAATCTGATGGAACGCTACGATAACGTATTTGCAGAACTGAAATCCCGCCAGGAAGGCGCGTTCGTTCCCTTCGTCACCCTGGGCGATCCGGGCCCTGAACAGTCGCTGAAGATCATCGACACCCTGATAGAGGCCGGTGCCGATGCGCTGGAGCTGGGGATCCCGTTCTCTGACCCGCTGGCGGATGGCCCGACTATCCAGAATGCGACGCTGCGCGCGTTTGCTTCGGGCGTGACGCCAACCCAGTGCTTCGAAATGCTGGCGGCGATCCGTCAGAAGCACCCCACTATCCCGATTGGCCTGCTGATGTACGCCAACCTCGTGTTCAACCGCGGTATCGATGAATTTTACGCCGAGTGCGCACGCGTGGGCGTCGACTCTGTTCTGGTCGCCGACGTGCCGGTCGAGGAGTCCGCGCCGTTCCGCCAGGCGGCGATGCGTCACAACGTCGCCCCGATTTTCATCTGCCCGCCGAATGCCGATGACACACTGCTGCGCCAGATAGCCTCTTACGGGCGCGGTTACACGTATCTGCTCTCCCGCGCAGGCGTGACCGGTGTCGAGAATAAAGCGGCCCTGCCGCTGCATCATCTGGTGGAAAAGCTGGCCGAGTACCATGCCGCGCCGCCGCTGCAGGGCTTCGGGATCTCATCTCCGGATCAGGTCACCGCGGCGATTGACGCGAAGGCCGCGGGTGCCATTTCCGGCTCTGCGATTGTGAAGATCATCGAGAAGAACGTGGACAAGCCCGAGCAGATGCTGGCCGAGCTGAAGGCGTTTGTGACCGCCATGAAGGCGGCGACGCGTAAAGTCTGACCCCTCCACCGTCTGGCACCCTTGCCAGACGGTTACCCTTTCTTCCCCGCCTTCAACAAAGGATTACGTCAAAATTGATCCTATCGATATTTTCGGTGTGAATGGCTTTTCAAACTGTCATGTAAGCGTATGATCTGGACTCTTTTTTATCTTTAATCCTTCTGAGTTCAGAGGCTTATTCATGTCATGGCAATCCTTCAAACAGGCTTACCTGGTTAAGTTCTGGTCACCCGTTCCGGCCGTTATCGCGGCAGGCATTCTCTCTACTTATTATTTTGGCATTACCGGTACCTTCTGGGCCGTGACCGGCGAGTTTACCCGCTGGGGTGGACAGCTGCTGCAGCTCGCAGGGGTGCACGCCGAAGAGTGGGGATACTTTAAGCTCATCCACCTCGACGGTACGCCGCTCACCCGTATTGACGGGATGATGATCATCGGCATGTTCGGCGGCTGCTTCGCTGCCGCGCTGTGGGCAAACAACGTTAAGTTGCGTATGCCCAAAAGCCGGATCCGCATTTTGCAGGCGGTTGTCGGCGGCATGATTGCCGGATTCGGCGCGCGTCTGGCGATGGGGTGTAACCTTGCCGCCTTCTTTACCGGGATCCCGCAGTTTTCGCTTCACGCCTGGTTCTTTGCCGTCGCCACGGCCATCGGCTCTTACTTTGGCGCAAAATTCACCCTGCTGCCGCTGTTTCGTATTCCAGTGAAAATGACAAAAGTCAGCGCAGCATCTCCGTTAACCCAGAAGCCCTCTCAGGCCCGCCGCCGTTTCCGCCTCGGAATGCTGGTCTTTTTCGCCATGGTGGCATGGGCACTCTGCACCGCCCTGAACCAGCCTAAGCTCGGTCTGGCGATGCTGTTCGGCGTGGGTTTTGGTCTACTCATTGAACGCGCGCAGATCTGCTTCACCTCCGCGTTTCGCGATATGTGGATCACCGGGCGCACGATGATGGCGAAGGCGATTATCGCCGGGATGGCGGTCAGCGCCATCGGCATCTTCAGCTATGTTCAACTGGGCGTCGAACCAAAAATCATGTGGGCCGGTCCTAACGCGGTCATTGGCGGCCTTCTGTTCGGCTTCGGGATCGTGCTGGCTGGCGGGTGTGAAACCGGCTGGATGTATCGCGCCGTCGAAGGCCAGGTGCACTACTGGTGGGTGGGGCTGGGCAATGTGATTGGCTCGACGATCCTGGCGTACTGCTGGGATGACGTGTCACCCGTCCTGGCCACCCGCTGGGATAAGGTCAACCTGCTGAATACCTTCGGGCCTCTCGGCGGCCTGCTCGTCACCTACGCCCTGCTGTTGGTCGCTTTTTTACTGGTCGTCGCACAGGAGAGACGTTTCTTCCGCCGTGCGGGCGTTAAAACAGAAACGCAGGAGAATGCAGCATGAAAGAGATCGTGCCTGATTATCGTCTGGATATGGTTGGCGAGCCCTGTCCATATCCGGCGGTGGCTACGCTTGAAGCGCTGCCGCAGCTTAAGAAAGGTGAAATTCTGGAGGTGGTCAGCGACTGCCCGCAGTCCATCAACAACATACCGCTGGATGCGAAAAACCACGGTTATACGGTGCTGGATATCCAGCAGGATGGCCCAACCATTCGCTATCTGATTCAAAAATGATCGCTAAGGGCCTCGTCAGGGGCCTTTAGCGCATTGAATTATAAGACATCTTGATCCACGGCAAAAACGTTATTTATGACTTAAGTAAAATCTCAATACCCTTTTGAAAGAGGTTTTCGCGGTTTGATGTATTTACGAGCTTTACTGGTCTTCGCCTTATTGATTCCCTTCCACGCGCTGTCCCTGAATTTCTCTTCTACTTTCCTGCGTCTTAATTGTCCGCAAAGAGGACTTGTCGAGGTTATTCTGCACGTTTATGACCACACTCAGGAACGGTGGCGCGGCCATTTTGAAACCGGTGCGGGGCATAAACGTGCGGGTGATACCGAAATGATCCCGTTTGCCAACGGCGATATTCTCTTCCATTCCGTATCCAGCGACGCTTTCAGCTATTTATATGATGGGGAAACGATCCTGAGGCACTGCGTAAAGCTGGATGAGCGGCCGGTTTATCCGTCGTTTTGACGTGAGCAAAGCAAACTGGCCACCCTGTGGCCAGTTTGACGGGGATCAGAAACGATAACCCGCAGAGAACATAAACACCCACGGATCCAGACGAGTGCTGATACTTTGCTGCTGGCCGCCCGCCTTGAAGCGTACGTCCGTATCAATATCCATGTACCAGACCGAGGCGTTGATCAGCCAGTCGCGGTTAATCAGATAATCCAGGCCAACCTGCCCCGCCATGCCCCACGAATCTTTCAGGCTGAGATCCGTCAGACCCGCCTCTTTACCGGTATCGTTGAATTTCTCATCAAAGAAGGTGGTGTAGTTCACACCGGCGCCAATATATGGACGCACCTTGCTGCTTGAGTCGCCGAAGTACCACTGCGCCATCAGCGTTGGCGGTAAATGGTGAACCGTGGCGATATCACCGGTTGGCCCGAGGCCCACGCGATGACGGAACGGTGTTGCGGCCAGAAGCTCAACGCCCACGTTATCCGTCGCCATATAGGTGAAGGTTAAACCTAACTGGGTGTTATTACTGACGTTAAAACCGCCCATTCCCAGCACGTTATCCGAACCTTCAGTTGGGCGAGCCGTAGCCGAACCGGCACGAATAAAGAATTCGCCTGCTTCATGCGCATACGCGCCGCCAGAGAGACTGCTTAATACAAGGGCTGCCACCGCTAATTTTTTCATATCCGCTCCATCGTTGTGGTTTTAATCGCGGATGAGAATATACTCACAAAAGAGTAATAAGTGATCTGCCACAGATCACATTAAAACCAGTAACTTAACATTCATTGATCTGGATTAATTTTTTGTTACGCACTCAAAACCAATAAGTTGTTTCCATGTCAATTTTTGGCATTTCACGGTTACAAAATTTTCCCTTTTCCCCCTCTTGCTCTTCCTCTGGCGGCTGGATAATTTATCGCTCTCACAAATTGATTTGATGCGTTCTTCTTTTGCAGGTGTGCCATGAGTGATATCAACCCGTGCATGACGTGCGGAGCCTGTTGTGCGTATTTTCGAGTCTCTTTCTACTGGGCCGAAGCCAGCGATGGCGGTGGTACCGTTCCGGTTCATCTTACCGAGCCGTTAACCCCCTTTTTGCGCTGCATGAGCGGCACGAACCAAAAGCAGGCCCGCTGTGTGGCGCTACAGGGTGAGCCTGGGGTCTCGACCCGATGTTCCATCTATGAGGATCGCCCTAGCCCGTGCCGGGAATTTGCCATGTCGGGGGAAGATGGCCAGGTCAACGAAGCCTGTAACCGCGCCCGCGCGCGGGTTGGATTACCGCCGCTTTACAAAGATATGCTTTTCCATACAAGCCTTGATGCTGCCACAGCAGGTGCATCCGGTGTACAATTGCCGGCTAATTAACACCTGCAATACTCAAGGAGAGTGCATGTCTATCACGGCGAAGTCTGTCTACCGTGACACGGGAAACTTTTTCCGCAATCAGTTCATTACCTTTTTACTGATCGCGTTGCTTTGCGCCTTTATCACGGTGGTGCTGGGCCATGCCTTCTCACCGAGTGAAGAACAGATTGCCAGCCTGAGCCAGGGCGACCATCTTGCGGGTAGCGTGGGGTTGTTTGAGCTGGTGCAAAATATGACGCCGGAGCAGCAGCAAATCCTGCTGCGCGCCTCTGCCGCGTCCACGTTCTCAGGCCTGATTGGTAATGCAATTCTGGCGGGCGGCGTTTTGCTGATGATTCAGCTGGTATCGGCGGGTCACCGCGTCAGCGCCTTACGGGCGATTGGTGCGAGTGCACCGGTCTTACCTAAGCTGTTTATCCTGATCTTTTTAACCACGATGCTGGTGCAAATGGGGATTATGCTGGTCGTGGTGCCGGGCGTTTTACTGGCTATCGTGCTCGCATTTGCGCCGGTGATGATTGTGCAGGATAAGATGGGAATTTTTACCGCGATGCGCAGCAGCATCAGACTGGCATGGGCTAATATGCGTCTGGTGGCGCCCGCCGTGATCGGCTGGCTGCTGGCCAAAACGCTCCTGTTATTGTTTGCACCGAATTTTGCGGTATTAACGCCTAACGTCGGCGCCGTGGTGGCGAATACGCTGAGCAATCTCATTTCAGCGGTACTGCTCGTCTATCTGTTCCGCCTGTATATGTTAATTCGTCAGTAATCCCGAGGCGGGGGCATCGCTGTCTCCCGCCCCGCTCAGAAGATGGAATCACAGAATGAAGCAGTTTCTTGATTTTTTACCGCTCGCGGTGTTTTTCGCTGTCTATAAGTTGTACGACATTTTTACTGCAACAAAAGCATTAATCGTTGTGACCGCCGTTGTGCTGATCTACAGCTGGATTCGCTATCGCAAAGTCGAAAAAATGGCGCTTATCACGTTCGTTTTAGTAGCGGTGTTCGGTGGATTGACCATTGCCTTTCATGATGTTGAATTTATTAAGTGGAAGGTGACTGTTATTTATGCGTTGTTTGCAGCAGCATTACTGTTCAGTCAATGGTTCATGAAAAAGCCCCTTATCCAGAGCATGTTAGGTAAAGAACTAACGCTGCCGCAGGTGGTCTGGTCGCGTCTGAATACTGCCTGGGCAATCTTCTTTATTCTCTGCGGTCTCGCTAATATCTATATCGCCTTCTGGCTGCCGCAGGATATCTGGGTCAACTTTAAGGTCTTTGGCCTGACCGCGCTGACGCTTATCTTCACGCTGTTAAGCGGCGTATACATCTATCGTCATATGCCGCAGGACGACAACCACTGATTACTGACTGACCAGAACGTCAACGACGGGCGTTCTGGTCTATTCTCTCCGCACGCGAATCATAGTAGCATCCCGCCTGAAGTCTTCCGTTACGAGTTAAAACAATGACAACAACTAACGCCCCTCAGGGCGAACTGGTTTTACGCACACTGGCAATGCCCGCTGACACCAATGCCAATGGCGATATTTTTGGCGGCTGGCTGATGTCGCAGATGGATATGGGCGGCGCAATTCTGGCAAAAGAGATTGCCCACGGGCGCGTGGTCACCGTGAGAGTGGACGGCATGACCTTCCTGCGCCCGGTTGCGGTAGGTGATGTGGTTTGCTGCTACGCGCGCTGCGTGAAGCGCGGTAATACCTCCATTTCCATCAACATCGAAGTCTGGGTGAAGAAAGTCTCTTCTGAGCCGATTGGGCAACGCTATAAGGCCACTGAAGCGTTGTTTATTTATGTCGCCGTGGACAGCGAGGGTAAACCTCGTCAGCTTCCGCAGCCCTGATCGACAGGCAAAAAAAAGCCTCCTTTCGGAGGCTTTTTTTATTCCATCTGCGCCCCGCCGTTCAGGCGGAAAACAATATTGACGATCAATCCGCTGCCCGGCTTGCCTGACTCATAGCGCCATCTGCGCATGGCAGATTTCACTTCGCGCTCAAACATATTAGAAGGTTGCGCAGACAAGATTTCCACGTTATCCACGCGGCCATCCGCAGTTACGTCAAATTTCACCCGTACGCGCCCTTCAATACGCAAGGCCTGAGCTCGCGCCGGATACTGAGGCTGATTGCGGCTTACGGCGCGCGGGCCCGCTGGCGCGGTTACGGTTGGCTTTGACGTCGTTGCCGTATTGTTCATCACCGGACGTGAAGGCGCTGCATTTTCGACCGGCTGGGTCGCGCGCGGTTCAACCGGACGTTCCTCGCGTTTCGGACGCTCCTCGACCTTCTTCACCGGCTTTGGCTTCGGCTTAGGTTTTGGCTTCGGTTCAGGTTTGTGGATCACCACCGGGGCTTCCTTCGGTGGCTCCGGAACGGGCTCGGGTTCTGGCTCCGGTTCAGCCACCGGCTGTGGCGGCGGAGGGGCAACCTGCGGCGGTTCAAGATCCGCTGGCGAGACCATCGTCACCGAGATCGGCTGCGCGGGCGCGGGCATTTCAATAACCTGATGAACCGAGGTATACAGCAGACCCGCCACAACGGCACCGTGAATCACGACAGAAAGCAGCGTCGGCCAGGGAAAGCGGCGAGGTAAATCAAGGGTCATCGAAGTCATAGTCATCAACGTTAAAAAACCGAACCCTGATTTTAAATGCAAATAGCAATCATATTCAATAAGACACTTTGCTCTGACGCAATTTTAGCGCCCAAGAGGCCAAAAAAGGCGCATACAGATCAGGGTATTAACATTGTTTTTATTTTACATTGCAGTCGTTTGCCCTTTCACATAACGTAACTGACACTTTTATCGGTTAAGGAGCTTCGCCGTGTTTTACGTGATTTACTCTGAAGATGTTGCTGATTCGCTCGAAAAACGCCAGTCTGTGCGCCCTGCGCATCTGGCACGTTTGCAGTTGCTTCAGGATGAAGGCCGATTACTGACCGCTGGCCCCATGCCCGCAGTAGACAGCAACGATCCGGGTGCTGCCGGTTTCTCCGGCTCCACGGTCATTGCTGAGTTTGAATCCCAGGAAGCCGCTCAGGCCTGGGCAGACGCAGACCCGTACGTTGCAGCGGGCGTGTATGCAAAAGTGACGGTCAGACCGTACAAGAAAGTGTTCTGATACCAAAGCGGCTCCGAAAGGAGCCTTTTTTAGGCGCGATTACGCCCCTCTGTACCGGGTAAACTGCTGCTCTGTAATCAGGCTCCCCCACTGGTCGCCTTCCCACTCCTTTACCAGCGTAAACCCAAACGACTCGTACAGACGCCGGGCGGCGGTCAGCTTATTGAACGTCCAGAGGTGCACGGCAGAAAAACCGGCACTGTCGCAGAACCGCATCGCTTCATTCAACAGTTTTTTCCCCACGCCGTGTCCCCGGCAGCCATCATCAAGAATAAACCAGCGAAGATGGGCTTCACCCGGCGCCAGATCCTCGCCATCGATCGCCACCGAGCCGACAATTTTGTCGTTGAGCACTGCCAGCCAAATCTGGTTACAGGGCTTCTCCAGTCTTTCACTAAACTCAGCCAGCCCCGAAGCCACTTTGGCCTCGAAGAAGCGACCAAAATTATGCTCCCGCGAATAATAACTGCCATGCATCTCCGCGATACGGCCAATCATGCCCGGGATATACCCCTGCACTATCTTCAGCTCATCGGGCTTCATATCGTTGCCCACCTCCCGACACGCCAGCAGCGCGTTGGCATAAAGGGAGAGACCCTCAGAAATGGTCAGCTGCTGGGCAGGAGCAAGACGCTTTATTGCTGTGACCACGCGCTCATTGCTGAAGGCATTAATTTTGCTGACCGTCTCGTGACCTTTCGCGGTCAGCCTGAGGCTCTTTGCTCTCGCATCCTCGGTAGAAATGACCTCCTCGAGTTCGCCGGCGGCAATCAGGCGAGCCAGCATCCGGCTGACGCTGGACTTTTCCAGGCCCAGCAGCTGTACCAGCTGACTCGCCGTCATCTCTTTTCGTAGGGCAATTTCGACCAGAGTATGGACGGCCGAAGGCGAATAATTCGTTGAGGCCAGGGTAGAACCCATAAAACCTAACTCTCGCACCATCAGGCGCGAGGAACGTCGAATAACACTGACTACCGGGGTTTCGCTGTGCATATTATGCCCTCACCATTTAGTTGTACTATACAACTAAATGGTGAGGGATTGTCAAACACAATGAAAAAAGGCTCCCGCAGGAGCTTTTCAAAACGCTTCAAAACAATGAAATAAAAGGATTTATTTCAGGTCGCGTCCACAAATTGACCACATCGATACGCTGAGCCCCGCAAACGTGGGGCTTGTTTGATTTAGCGAAAATGACTACCGTGCTCATTTTTGTAGTTTACTGAGATAAAAATAGTTAAGGAAATGTCCTGATTTATGTAATATTCCTCCTTGAATCTTACATTTAACTATCATTTCCTGAGGAAATCATGAGCATAATTGAAGAATGGAAACGCAAATTTCATGAAGCCAAAACTCAAGCCTACCTAACCAAAAACATAAAAAAATTCAAAGGGCTTCACAAAGAGCAATCTCAAAGAGCATCATATTTCGTTGAAATGGAAAAACTAATACAAGAACTAGGAATTTCCAACCCACATGAAAAATCCGCTTTGAGCATTGAGCCAACACACCCAGTCCAGCATAAATACATGGATAGAGAGTTTGCAAAACTAAATAACTACCCTCCAATTATTAAAGATTATAAGAAATATAAGCTAACGTTAATCTCCCTTGAGATGATCAAACAATACTCACCTAACTCAGATGCAATTCATATTATCAACTCAGGTAAAAATTCTCCCTTATATCTTTTAGACAATCTTTATGGTTTCGTCTTCCTGCCAGAGAAGAATAAAATAGCTAACCACTGCTTAGCAATCGACACTTGGAAAGCACATTTAAAAACGATGCCAACAGGTCTTTCAAAAAAACTATGGGAAAAACGTGCAGATAATATGCTTTCAGGGGGAGCTTTTGCTGCAAGAATTTTACTAAAGAACATCATTCCTGATGAACCCGATCGGATGATTCAACCAACCCCACCCGTAATTCAGGTTGATTCTGAAGAAGAGTTATTTGAATTCTTAGAAAAACTTCGCGATAACTCAAAACATATCCCTGATATGAAATTCTGGTTTCGCGGTCAAAACAAGGATTATCTGACTCCCGACAGAAAAAAACTCAGTCTGACAGGGATAACACCATATTGCAATATTCAAGACTCAGACTTCACGCCTTCGTTATACAGGCATTATGATAGTTTTATAGATTCCCCTGAACGTTATGAGGATCTTGTATTAGAACTAGCAAAATGGACAAGTCATGCAAATCAGATATTATCCCCGCAAGTTTATGATGAACTCATAAGAGGAAAGAAAGGGGTGGCATCTGTAGATGAGTTAGGATTAAAATCCTATCAAAAGGGTTTGATTTTGCAACAATACGGGGCACCATCAGCTTATTTAGACATTACCTCTGATGTTAATGTAGCCATTTGGTTTGCCACTAATAAATGCAACATGCAAAATAATAAAATGTCTTATGGCAAATATCAATTCAATTACACCAATAGTAGCCCTGAAGATTGGCCAACAATATTTATCTTCCCATTAGTTAAAGGCATCCACCCTCATTTAAATCTTAACGAAATATTTTCCAACTTCAAGAACGAAAGACCCGCCAGACAGAAATGCGGTCTACTAGGGAAGGTGCGAATAAGCGGGGAAATTCTTCTCGGCTGACTCAGTCATTTCATTTCTTCATGTTTGAGCCGATTTTTTCTCCCGTAAATGCCTTGAATCAGCCTATTTAG
>NZ_VDAS01000027.1:0-58298 GCF_019584165.1 Enterobacter sp. EC_64 | reverse complement strand
ATGAAAATCACCCGCATAGTGCGCTGGGATATCACTCTCCGAGAGAATACCGGCGGCAGCGGGCATCGTTAACTTAAGATACAAAAGCTGTCCGGAAATGGCGGGTCAAGATCACAGAAACCGTCCTGCATGTGCATAAGTTTCTGACTGTATTTATTGAAACCTATTTCTGGGCACATGGTGCGATGGGGTTGCTGCATATCTTCCTCACCGTTCGTAGCCAAAGGAAAAATCCCGTTACCGAATAGTGCTGTAGGTTTATGATGGATAAGATGCCCTGTAATGGTTGGCTAAAACAGACTATAACCGCGCATTTATCCGTCAATGCATTTTCTATTTATCCGTAATTCCGATGAGTATGCGTATTTGAAGGAAAAAATATATGCATCTTGAACGACATAGTATCGAAAAAGTGGGATGGCTGAGGGCAGCTGTACTGGGGGCAAATGACGGAATTGTTTCGACAGCGAGCCTTGTTCTTGGGGTTGCATCTGCAAATAGCAGTCCTTCCGGTGTTTTACTTGCAGGTGTTGCAGGACTGGTTGCCGGAGCTATGTCAATGGCTACAGGGGAATATGTTTCCGTCTCATCTCAGGCGGATACCGAAAACGCAGCACTTGCCCAGGAAAAAAGGGAGCTGGAAACTGATTATCAGGGAGAGGTGCGGGAACTGACTTCACTTTATATGCAACGTGGACTGGAGCCAGAGCTTGCCCGGCAGGTTGCGGAGCAACTTATGGTCAAAGATGCCCTGGATGCTCATGCCCGTGAAGAACTGGGGTTGACGGATATAAATTCTGCACAGCCCCTACAGGCAGCTGTCTTTTCTGCCCTGAGTTTTTCCGCTGGTGCGGTGTTACCCTTAATCGTGGCATGGCTCTCCCCTCTGAAACTGGCTTTTTTGTTGATAATCCTTTCCACCCTTTTTTCACTGGCGGTCCTTGGCTATATATCTGCGGCTGTGAGTAAAGCCTCTCCTGTCAGGGCGATCATTAGAATCACGTTCTGGAGTACCATGGCTATGCTATTATCTATGGGAATTGGTCATTTTGCAGGGCAGGCCTTGCTTTAAGAAACTACTCAATTATCCGTGTTGCCTGACGCGGATAATTATCAACACCTTCGTAAGCGCGAGAAAATGCAATTGAATTAGTGATTCCATGGGATTGTGCCGTGCATTTGAAGTACGTCACTTATGACAAATCTCCCGATCATAAATTCCACCGTTTAAAGCCAGCATTTGCCTCTTCTTCTTTGAAACCATTTTTGTCATGATTTGCGAATCATCTAAAAAAATGTCCCCAAATGTTCCTGGTCGTGCATTCCATCCAGCAATAATCACTGTATCGCCCACGTTTAATGCTGCTACAGTATTGTTATCATAATCCGTGTTTTCGAAAAGGAATTTCAAGCCTTCACTTGAATTAGGGATGTGTAACGTTACTAACGGATTTTTACTGAAGGTGGCTGCGCTAATCTTTTTTATTTTTCCTGTAACCATCAATCGGCACTTTTTGAAGTCATTTGTTGCTCTGAACTCATGTTCCTGAAATCGTGCATAAACTTCTTCGGTTGTATACAGTCTTGGAAGTATATCGATTATCGATGATTTTGTTGATTGTTCGTTTTGTTGTAAAGATGCTGAACCTCCGTTCGAGAAATGTATCGATTCAGATGTTCTGGCTTGGCTGGGTGTTATTGCTATTCCGTTCAATATATAAAGTCCGAAGAAGAAGGCAACAATTGTCGTTGACTTTTTAAATTTTGAGGTCATTTTGTTTCTCCATAACTTCTATCTTAACAATACGCTCTCCATTACGATATATTTTCAGCTTGTCAGGCGGAGACTTCACTGCATTACGGATTTCGTTCATTGTATCTTTCGATAACATATCACAGCCTTCCATATACATAACCCTTCGGGTATCGGTATCTGGTATGTTAGTGAAGCTGCTACTGACCCATAAATCGGGTATTTCAATTCCATGTATCAGCTTCATATACACAACGATGAACGCATCTGTCAGGTGAAACCGTCCAACTGTGTATTTTCCGGTATAGGTATTACCAGAAGACGATGCTACCCAATCGTTTTTTAAAACCAAAGTCAGTGCATTATTTTCCATTTTCAGACTCCAGTTCACGAATGCGATTGTTCGTCATGTCGGTAAGACATTTCTGTTCATTATTGCAGCCGGATTTGTGCTTTATCCATTCTCTTTGAGAAGGAAGCAATCGTTTTCGGGTTTCAGGGCTAAGGCTTTTCCAGACCGAATTAAGTTTCTCATCGCTTGCTTTATAACTGTGTGTATCGACGTTTGAGGTTACTGCATTGTTTTTGGGAGCTTCGCTACCGCTGCTATAGAAAACGGGTGCACGTACTCCCTGAGCGTAATCTTTAGCTGCTTTTTCCCACACGCCTTTCCCATTGGCAGTCAACATTTTTCCGAACTCTGTGGTGTCGAAACTGTAATTGCGGATCTCGCCATTGAAATCCAGCTTCACGTTAACGGCTGTTGACTTCGAAATGCCAGTCAAGAAATCACCAGCTTCGGACCCGAAGGAACAAGCGACTTCTTTAGTATCACTGACATTAGGGCGTAACCCGTGCATCGTGAATCTGCCGTTATCAGTTGTAGCAGTGATATCTACCAGCGGAACGATTGATGAGGATTGCTTTGTCATCGCGAAGCATATCCCCTTCAGATTTACATCCCTGTCCATCCCGAGAAACATCAGGGCGTTTTTGTCGCTGCTTGCGACACCTGCTGATTTTGCCTCTGGCAAGAAATAGACGGTACTGGAGGCGGTGGTTATACCTGAAACGAAAACAACACCTGACGCCATGATTTTTAAGGTTTTTATAAGGATAGTCATTCTGGATGCCTTCTATCGTTCTCACTCCATCGTGGACAGAGTATTCATTCCATGAGTCTTGTTTACGAGAAACACCAACCGAAGAATCATGACCTTACATTGATCTATTAAATCTATCAATATTGCAAAATTGATCTATAAAAACGATCAATTGACATGGGAGGAAGAGAGGGGATTGTTACTAAGTCGATTGTATTTACAGGGTTTTTGTATGGTTCATATGCTTGACGCTAATGTGGGGCTGCGCTTAGTCTTGAATACTGCGATTGAAAGACATAACCATCTACTTTGTGTGCGGTTTCCGGCAACCATAGAGGTGTTTCGATAAGAAGCGGTGCAACTCGCACTGTTCGTAGGCATAATGAATACGATGTAATTTGAACCCTTGCTCTAAAACGCTCGGTATCAAGTTTTACGGGGCTTTGGTATGGAATGGTATCTGCGGGACGGTTTGGTTGCTTTCCCCTTGTCAGGTAGGCAAGGGGAGAGTGATTTAGCGTGTTATTTACTGTGAAAGTTTCTTTAAGTCTTCCAGTGAGTTAATCTCGTACTTAATGCCGTTGACAGTTGCATATGATTTGCTCGTAATGCCATCTACCCTGATAGCCATTCCACTGTCTTCGTCTCGGGTTACGCCATCCTCCAGCTCGGTTATAAATGTCGGGTTTAGAATGCTGACTTCGTGTTTGTCTTTAATATGCTGCGCAAATTTTTCAGGTGAAATCAGTTCATCAATGAAGGAGTGCAACACAAGTCCCTGCATTTTTAGTAAGTCATGATCGTTTACTGTTTGTGCCTCTACATACGAAATACCAGGTGATCTGTTGCGATTAAACTTAATCACTATTCTCTGCTTTGTTTCGTCGGCGAAGGTCACTTCAAAATGACTGTGCCGACCATCAATGTCATAACAATCAATACGTTTGATAGCTTGCTTTACCTTCAGTCTAATCCGCTTACGCTCAGGATTCTTTGTGTCATGAACATCGAAATGTCGGAATTGATCCCAGCCAGTAGTTTGAATTTCTGAACGGCTGATTTTGTACTGTTGAAACTCTTTCTCAAGCGTAATTTTTTTTTGTTTATTGGCATTAATCTGATCTGCCAATTCTTCGATGTTGTCTGTCAAAGTTGCTAGTTTTAGCAGCTTCTTAACAGCTTCAGATGCCTTTTCAATCTCAGATTCGTACCATGCTGTTTTATCCTCTTGGTGGTTGTTCCAGACGTGATCAGCGATTAGTTGTAAAACAGTGTGCTCAAGTTGGTATGACGTAAATCCTTTTTTACCGCAAGGTTTACCCTGAACGATTTTTGAACCACATATATATCGGTACTTGTTTTCACTTGAACCAGATTTGAACATGAAAGATCCACATTTACCGCAAAAAAGAATACCGATACCTGAGAGTAGCGGTATTTCAGGTTCAGGATTACCTCCTGGATATGTTGATGAACTACGAGTGACAGCACGATGTCGATCTAACTTCGAAAGTGTCAAGTAGTCTACTTCCGACATAAGTGCTGGATAGTAATCCGGAATAATGAATGTTTCTTTCAACGGTTCATCTGATTCGGAATCGTATATGATGGCACCTGATTCATCGCGTTTATCCAGCGTGAAGATTTTTTGTCCGTGAACAGTGGGATTCAAAAAGGTTCTGATCAAATGTTTGCCCCATTGCTCCGTTTTGGGTGTCAGCGCTTGACCTGTCTTGTCTTTATAAACCCTCTTTTTAGGGGCAGTGTAGTGTTCGTTAAGATATCGTTGGATACCAAGAAGAGTTTCACCGTTTTGTTTTAGTTCGATAATCTTCTGCGCTGCGGCAAAATAAATGGAGTGTGGGGTAACGTATCCTGATTTTGTGTCTACCCACCAGACATTCTGACCTACTGATTCTATGGCTTTTGCTGGTGTTCCCGGTTCTCTTGTCAGGTTGTGTCTTATCAGCGAACGAGCCTGGGCTTCAACCCGATTCTTTTTTGTCAACGATTCGTCGTGGGCGCGTGTGAACATCAACAACGAAATGATTAAATCGGTTGGATTATTCTTTACGTCCGCGTACTTATAGACCTTTTCATCCATACCAGTAACAACGACTATCCCCTTGCTAAGTATGCTCTTGAATATATCCAAAGCGCTCCAGGCATCATCACGACTAATGCGGTCAAGATTTTCGACTACCAGCCACGAACCAACGGGAACTTTAACCCCAATCTGCTTGATGAACTCCGATAGCTTCCCTTCATGAGCATTTTTTCCTTTGAACGCGGACATGCCGAGATCATGGAAAGCCGTTGTATCAAGTTCGAGATTATAACGGGTCGCAATTTTTAGAGCGGTATCTTGCTGACGCTCCAGGGAGTTGCCTTCCCGTTGTTTCACAGATGAAAAACGCACGTACGAATACAGCTTAGGTTTCATTAAGTGTGATTCCCTTCGGATGGTATTGATTGATCAGATGGACCTGATGCTAACAGCAGGAATGTGAATTTTAAACAGTGAATAATTATATGTTAGGCAAACCTGCCAATACCCGCTGCGTTCAGCTCTCGGAAACGAACCTGTGCATGATCTTTGGCTCACCGTTGCGCCCGAAGGTCTGCTCCGGGCTTCAGCCCACGGCTGAAATGTGCGGCAGCACGCGAGAGCAGGCGATAACGTACCTTCTTGAGCTGGAAGCGCTCACCGCGCCTTAAACGTCTTTAATCCTCGCCAGGCAGCCAATCGTCAGCGTACACATCACCAGCGCAATCCAGAACACCGTGTGATAGCTCCAGATTTCGGCCACGACACCGGCCATTGAACCGGCAATAATCCAGCCCACGCGGGTGGTATTAGTATAAAGGGTGGTGGCAGAGCCTGCCTGGCCCGGCATCAGATCCTGGAAATAAAGCATGCCTATCCCGGCGAGAATACCAATATAGATAGCGTTCAGGAGCTGTAACGCCAGCAATAGCCCCGGCGTATGTACCGTCAGCATACCGATATAAAACAGCAGACCGGCGACGGCGGCGATGCGCATTAAAAAACGTTTCCCGAAGCGCTTTGCGTAATAGCCTGCGATCAGCATGGTCGGGATCTCAAGCCCGGCTGCGGTGCCCATCATGATGCCCGCCAGCTTCTCCGGCAGGTGCAGTTCATTAATGATAAACAGCGGCATATTGATGATATAGAGGCTATTGGTGCCCCACATCAGCGTGCAGATCGCGAACAGGAGCAGGGCATCGCGGCGGTTACGGCGCGGCGCTTCCAGCACACCTGTTGCCACCTTGGGCTCTTTGCGCATTGACGGCAGGAAGAACCACACCAGCGCGCCGCACGCCACAAACGCGACTGCCGCGCTCAGGTACATCACCGTAAAGCCAAAACCCATCGCCAGCGCGTAGGCCAGCGGCGGGCCAATCACCCACGCCAGCGACACCTGCGCACGCAGGACAGAGCTGAACATCACCGCTTCACGTCCGGTATGGTCGGCGTGTTCGCGGGCAAGCGCAAACAGCTGTGGGTTAGCCGTCGAGCCAAAGCTGCTCAGGAATACCCCGACGAAAAGCAGAATGAAGTAGTTGCGGTTCCAGGCAAACAGAACGCAGGCCATGACCCCCAGCAGGCAGCAGAAAACGATCAGGCTTTTACGATCGCCTTTTCTGTCGGATCGCCCCGCCAGAAACTGACTGACCAGGATGCCGATGATGGCGCTTCCGGTAAAAAAGAAGCCAACCAGCGCCGGACGAACATGAACCTCATTGGTCAGAAATAAGCTCAGCGTCGGCGTCTGTAACGCACCAGCAATGCCCGTGAAAAAGGCAACAATCAGGAAGGCCGCTGAGGTCAAGTCAAAGGGCTTTGGCGAGGCAGCCGCAGGGGTGTTATGCATGTTTTATAATTAGCGAGTAGCAGAGAGGGGCGGAGTGTACGCCGTCAGCTAAAAAATAAACAGTGGGTGCGGTCAATGATGCCACGAAAAATCAAAATGGCATTTCAACTTGCCTCTCACGCTGCTGACCTTAGCTGAAACTGACTTGCTGAACTTCAGCAAAATTCAGCTCAATGAAGAAGAAATGTGCTGTATCTCTAAATTCTGATATCAGAAAGACGAGTTTACTTGCAAGGTACAGCAGAAAGCGCAAGACTTTTTGAAACGTTTCAGCGCTATCTTGTTTTAACAAACGGAGCAGGCTAGCGCGTTTTTTCTCATTAAAGCTGAAACGATTCAAGTTCAGCAGGAGTGGAGAACCATGTTCCAGTTATCTGTTCAGGATATCCACCCGGGCGCTCAGGCCGGGGATAAAGAAGAGGCTATTCGCCAGGTTGCCGCTGCGCTTGTGCAGGCGGGTAACGTCGCGGACGGCTATGTCAACGGCATGCTGGCCCGCGAGCAGCAGACTTCAACCTTCCTCGGCAATGGCATTGCCATTCCGCACGGTACCACCGACACCCGCGATCAGGTGCTGAAAACCGGCGTTAAGGTGTATCAGTTCCCGCAGGGCGTGCTCTGGGGCGACGGTCAGGTGGCCTATGTGGCCATCGGTATCGCGGCCAGCAGCGATGAACATTTAGGTCTGCTGCGTCAGCTGACGCATGTCCTGAGCGATGACGCGGTGGCTGAACAGCTTAAATCCGCCACCACCGCGGAAGAGCTGCGCGCCTTGCTGATGGGCGAAAAACAGAGTGAAGCGCTGAAACTGGATAATGAAACGCTGACGCTGGATGTGGTTGCTTCCGATCTGGTGACGCTGCAGGCGCTTAACGCGGGTCGTCTGAAAGAAGCCGGCGCGGCGGATGCCACCTTTGTGACGCGCGTGATTAACGATAAGCCGTTGAATCTGGGTCAGGGTATCTGGCTGAACGACAGTGCTGAAGGCAACCTGCGCAGTGCGATTGCCGTGAGCCGTGCTGCCACGGCGTTTGAGGTAGAAGGCGAGCGCGCAGCCATGCTGGTGACCGTCGCGATGGCTGATGAACAGCCGGTTTCCGTGCTGAAGCGTCTTGGCGATCTGCTGCTGAACAACAAAGCTGAAAAACTGCTGAACGCTGATGCCTCCACCGTGCTGGCACTGCTGACCAGTGATGATGCGCTGACGGATGACGTGCTAACCGCGGAGTTCGTGGTGCGTAACGAGCACGGCCTGCATGCCCGTCCGGGCACCATGCTGGTGAATACCATTAAACAATTTGAGAGTGAGATTACCGTGGCGAATCTTGACGGCACGGGCAAACCGGCCAACGGCCGTAGTCTGATGAAAGTGGTCGCGCTGGGCGTGAAGAAAGGCCACCGTCTGCGTTTCACCGCGCAGGGTGCCGATGCTGAACAGGCGCTGAAAGCGATTGGCGATGCCATCGCGGCGGGTCTGGGGGAGGGCGCATAATGAGCAGACGTGTTGCGACTATTACGCTGAACCCGGCTTATGACCTGGTGGGGTTTTGCCCGGAAATTGAGCGCGGCGAAGTTAACCTCGTGCGTACCACCGGCCTGCATGCTGCGGGCAAAGGGATTAACGTCGCGAAAGTGCTCAAGGATCTCGGTATCGATGTCACCGTGGGCGGATTCCTCGGTAAAGACAACCAGGATGGTTTCCAGCAGCTGTTCAGCGAGCTGGGCATTGCCAATCGTTTCCAGGTTGTTCAGGGCCGTACCCGTATCAACGTTAAGCTGACGGAGAAAGACGGTGAAGTGACCGATCTGAACTTCTCTGGCTTCGAAGTGACGCCGTCAGACTGGGAACGCTTTGTCAACGACTCGCTGACCTGGCTGGGCCAGTTCGACATGGTGTGCGTCAGCGGCAGCCTGCCGTCCGGCGTCAGCCCGGAAGCGTTTACCGACTGGATGACGCGCCTGCGCAGCCAGTGCCCATGCATTATTTTTGACAGCAGCCGTGACGCGCTGGTCGCGGGCCTGAAAGCCTCTCCGTGGCTGGTGAAGCCAAATCGCCGCGAACTGGAGATCTGGGCGGGCCGTAAGCTGCCAGAATTAAAAGATGTGATTGACGCTGCCCATGCGCTGCGCGAGCAGGGCATCGCTCACGTGGTGATCTCGCTTGGTGCAGAAGGCGCGTTGTGGGTTAACGCGTCTGGCGAATGGATCGCCAAACCGCCGTCAATGGAGGTTGTGAGTACCGTTGGCGCAGGGGATTCCATGGTTGGCGGACTGATTTATGGTCTGCTGATGCGGGAATCCAGTGAACATACTTTACGTCTTGCCACTGCCGTTGCTGCCCTGGCCGTCAGCCAGAGCAATGTCGGTATTACCGATCGTACCCAGTTAGCCGCGATGATGGCGCGCGTTGACTTAAAACCTTTTAACTAACAGCAGGAGAGGAATAATGAAAACGCTGCTGATCATTGACTCCGGTCTCGGACAGGCACGCGCCTATATGGCGAAGACCTTGCTGGGAGCGGCGGCGAACAAAGCACATCTCGAGATGACTGATAACCCGGGCGATGCCGAACTGGCCATTGTCCTGGGCGACAACATCCCGGCTGACAGTGCGCTGAACGGCAAAAAAGTGTGGCTGGGCGATATTAATCGCGCGGTGGCACATCCGGAACTGTTCCTGAGCGAAGCGAAAGGCCACGCGTCTGTCTACAGCGCGCCTGTCGCGACGGCACCGGCTGCGGCCACGGGCCCGAAACGCATTGTGGCGGTGACGGCCTGCCCGACGGGGGTGGCTCACACCTTTATGGCGGCTGAAGCCATTGAAACCGAAGCAAAAAAACGCGGCTGGTGGGTAAAAGTTGAAACGCGCGGCTCCGTCGGTGCCGGCAATGCCATCACCCCAGAGGAAGTGGCGGAGGCCGATCTGGTGATTGTGGCGGCGGATATCGAAGTGGACCTCGCGAAATTTGCCGGTAAGCCAATGTACCGCACCTCCACCGGCCTGGCGCTGAAAAAGACCGCGCAGGAGTTTGATAAAGCGCTGGTGGAAGCGAAGCCGTATCAGGCAACCGGCGCGCGCCAGACCGCGACGGAAGGGAAGAAAGAGTCCGCAGGCGCCTATCGTCACCTGCTGACCGGCGTGTCTTACATGCTGCCGATGGTGGTCGCGGGCGGTCTGTGTATCGCGCTCTCGTTCGCGTTTGGTATCACGGCGTTTAAAGAAGAAGGAACGCTGGCGGCAGCGCTGATGCAGATCGGCGGGGGCTCAGCCTTCGCCCTGATGGTGCCGGTACTGGCGGGCTTTATTGCCTTCTCCATTGCTGACCGCCCGGGTCTGACCCCGGGTCTTATCGGCGGTATGCTGGCCGTGAGCACCGGTTCTGGCTTTATCGGCGGTATCATCGCGGGCTTCCTCGCCGGTTACGTCGCGAAGCTGATTAGCTCGAAGCTGAAGCTGCCGCAGAGTATGGAAGCGCTGAAGCCGATCCTGATCATCCCGCTGATTTCCAGCCTGGTGGTCGGCCTGGCGATGATTTACCTGATTGGTAAGCCGGTTGCGGGCATCCTGGCGGGTCTGACCCACTGGCTGCAGACCATGGGCACCGCGAACGCGGTTCTGCTGGGTGCAATCCTCGGCGGCATGATGTGTACCGACATGGGTGGTCCGGTGAACAAAGCGGCGTACGCCTTTGGTGTGGGCCTGCTGAGTACCCAGACCTACGCGCCAATGGCGGCCATCATGGCGGCAGGCATGGTGCCTCCGCTGGCGCTCGGCCTGGCGACGATTATTGCCCGTCGTAAGTTCGATAAAGCGCAGCAGGAAGGCGGTAAAGCCGCGCTGGTGCTGGGTCTGTGCTTCATCACCGAAGGCGCGATTCCGTTCGCGGCGCGTGACCCAATGCGTGTGCTGCCGTGCTGTATCGCAGGTGGTGCGGTAACGGGTGCAATCTCCATGGCGATTGGCGCAAAACTGATGGCACCACACGGCGGTCTGTTCGTGCTGCTGATCCCTGGCGCCATCACCCCGGTGCTGGGCTACCTGCTGGCGATTGTTGCCGGTACGCTGGTGGCGGGCCTCTCTTACGCGGTGCTGAAACGTCCGGAAGCGGAAGTTGTGGCGAAAGCAGCGTAAGCGGTAAGCAATAAAAAAGCCGGGTGGTGATGCAACCCGGCTTTTTTTATGCCGCCTGTTCAGCGGTTTGCTGTGCCTTCAGCCAGGCAATCTCTTCTGCCCAGATGTCCGGATTGATGGTTTCCAGCACCATCGGAATACCGTCGAAGCGAGCGTCCTGCATGATAAAGCGGAACGCATCGTGGCCAATGTTGCCTTCGCCCAGGCTGTGATGGCGGTCAACGCGGCTACCAAAGGCGCTTTTCGCATCGTTTAAGTGCATTCCGCGCAGATATTTAAAGCCCACAATGCGCTCGAACTCATCAAACGTGTTTTTTGTTGCCTCGGTGGTGCGCAGGTCATAACCGGCGGCAAACGCGTGGCAGGTATCAATGCACACGCCGACGCGGGATTTGTCCTCCACGCCGTCGATAATCGCCGCCAGATGTTCGAACTTAAAGCCGAGGTTGCTGCCCTGACCAGCGGTGTTCTCAATCACCGCCGTCACGCCTTTGGTTTTATCCAGAGTGATGTTGATGGACTCCGCAATGCGCGCCAGGCAGGCATCTTCGTCGATCTGCATCAGATGGCTGCCCGGATGGAAGTTCAGCAGCGTCAGCCCCAGCAGTTCGCAGCGCTGCACTTCATCAAGAAACGCCTCGCGGGATTTTTCCAGCGCTTCTTCAACCGGGTGACCGAGGTTGATCAGGTAGCTGTCGTGGGGGAGGATCTGGCCGGGCCCGTAGCGGTATTTCTCACAGGCGGCTTTGAAATCATCAATCACCTCAGCGGTGAGCGGTGCGGCGCGCCACTGGCGCTGATTTTTGGTGAACAGGGCGAAAGCGGTCGCCTCAATTTCGGCGGCACGAATGGCGGCATTCGCAAGGCCACCTGCAGCGCTGACGTGCGCTCCAACATATTTCATAAAGGGACTCCTGTTAACCCGAAATGCCTATGATAGCGGGTTAACAGGAGAAGGATGTAGTGGTTTATGCCATCAGGCTATGGACCGCGAGGTTAATTGCGCCACCGCCGACAATCAGCCAGATGAAGAGCACCAGCGCCATCAGCAGCGGTTTCGCACCGGCTTTTTTCAGCGCGCTGACGTGCGTGGTCACCCCCAGCGCCGCCATGGCCATCGCCAGCAGTACGGTATCCAGCGTCACCAGCATATCCACCACCGCTTTCGGCAGCAGGTGGAAGGAGTTAAAGATAGCGACCACGATGAACAGGATCGCAAACCACGGAATGGTGATTTTGCTCTTCTCGCTGCCGCCCGCCGGAGCCAGCTGTTTAACCCGTGCGGCCAGGAAAATCAGGAACGGCGCCAGCATCATCACGCGCAGCATTTTGGCAATCACCGCCGCGTTTTCAGCGTCCGGGTTAATGGCGTGTCCTGCTGCGACCACCTGGGCCACTTCGTGCATGGTCGAGCCGATATAGATGCCGTAGGTTTCCGGGCTAAACCAGTGGGCGACCAGCGGATACATGGCCGGGTAGAGGAAAATCGCCAGCGTACCGAAGATCACCACCGTCGCGACGGCAACCGTTACCTTGCTGGCTTCGGCTTTCACGACCGGCTCCGTTGCCAGCACCGCCGCTGCGCCACAGATACTGCTCCCGGCACCGATCAGCCAGCTGGTTTGCCTGTCCAGGCCAAACACTTTCTGACCGATAAAGCAGGCCAGTAAAAAGGTGCTGGTCAGGGTCAGAACGTCGATGGCGATCCCGCTCGCACCCACATCCGCAATCTGCGAAAAGGTGAGACGAAAGCCATAAAGAATGATCCCAAGACGCAGCAGATGCTGCTTGGCAAAGATTACGCCGCCGTCGCAGGATTTCCAGATATGTGGATAAACGGTGTTACCCACGACCATGCCGAGCAAAATGGCGAGCGTCAGCGCGCTGAAACCTGCGCCTGCGATGGCCGGGATGCTGCCGCCCCACAGCGCGACGGCGGTCACTGCGGCGCTGAGCGCAAGACCCGGCACGAAGTGCCACACTGTACGATGATGTTGTAAGGTGATTTCTGACATAACCTTCTCCTTTGTCTGGCTAAAGGTTACGGCGGTCTGGCTTAAAAATAAAATTGATTATATACTTATAATCAATCTATATAAGTGGTAAGCAACCATGCACATTACTTTGCGTCAGCTGGAAGTGTTTGCCGAGGTGCTGAAAAGCGGCTCGACGACCCAGGCGTCACAAATGCTGGCGCTCTCGCAGTCTGCGGTCAGCGCGGCGTTGACCGATCTTGAAGGACAGCTGGGCGTTCAGCTTTTCGACAGGGTAGGGAAGCGTCTGGTGGTCAACGAACACGGTCGTCTTCTTTATCCACGTGCGTTGGCGTTGCTGGAGCAGGCTATCGAAATCGAACAGCTGTTCCGCGAAGATAACGGTGCGATCCGCGTCTACGCCAGCAGCACCATCGGGAACTACATTCTCCCGGAAGTGATTGCCCGCTACCGCCGGGATTTTCCCACCCTGCCGCTGGAGATGAGCGTGGGCAATAGCCAGGACGTCATCAACGCGGTGATCGACTTCCGCGTGGATATCGGCCTCATCGAGGGGCCCTGCCACAACGTCGATATCATTGCCGAGCCCTGGCTGGAAGACGAGCTGGTGGTGTTTGCATCCCCGGCCTCGTCGTTATTGCAGGGCGAGGTGACGCTGGAGCGGCTGGCGCAGGCGCAGTGGATCCTGCGCGAGCAGGGCTCCGGCACGCGTGAAATTGTCGATTACCTGCTGCTGTCCCATCTGCCGCATTTCCAGCTGGGGATGGAATTGGGGAACTCCGAGGCGATTAAGCACGCGGTGCGCCACGGGTTGGGTATCAGCTGTCTTTCCCGGCGCGTTATTGCCGAACAGCTGGAAACCGGATCGCTGGTGGAGATTCCCGTTCCGCTCCCGAAACTGGTGCGCACGCTGTGGTGCATTCATCATCGCCAGAAACACCTTTCCAGCTCCCTGCAGCGTTTTCTGCGCTATTGCGAAATCTGACATCGTCCCTCACCCCAAAGGGAAGAGGGAAAAATTATGCTTTACTTATAATCCTGGCCGCGTCATGAAGCTCTCTTATAACTGAGTATTTCTGCCGGAAGGAACGCGGATCGTCTGCTACAATCGCGCCTCATTTATTAAATGGACAGCATTTTCATATGGTTTCAGAAATTAAAACCACAGAAGCGCCCACGCTACGTCGTGAACTCAAGGCGCGTCACCTGACGATGATCGCCATTGGCGGCTCCATCGGTACAGGTCTTTTCGTTGCCTCTGGCGCAACGATTTCGGCAGCCGGCCCGGGTGGGGCACTTTTCTCTTATATCCTGATTGGCCTGATGGTGTACTTCCTGATGACCAGTCTCGGCGAACTGGCCGCGTACATGCCGGTATCCGGTTCGTTCTCGACCTACGGTCAAAAATACGTTGAAGAAGGCTTCGGCTTCGCGCTGGGCTGGAACTACTGGTACAACTGGGCGGTCACCATCGCCGTTGACCTTGTCGCCGCACAGCTGGTGATGAACTGGTGGTTCCCGGATACGCCGGGCTGGATCTGGAGCGCCCTGTTCCTGGCCGTCATCTTCCTGCTGAACTACATCTCCGTGCGCGGTTTCGGCGAAGCGGAATACTGGTTCTCTTTGATCAAAGTGGCAACCGTCATCATCTTTATCGTCGTCGGTGTGGCGATGATCGTTGGTATTTTCAAAGGCGCTGAACCTGCGGGCTGGAGTAACTGGACAATAGGCGATGCGCCGTTTGCCGGTGGACTGTCGGCAATGATTGGCGTGGCAATGATTGTCGGCTTCTCCTTCCAGGGAACCGAGCTGATTGGCATTGCTGCCGGTGAGTCAGAAAACCCGGAGAAGAATATTCCGCGCGCGGTTCGTCAGGTCTTCTGGCGTATCCTGCTGTTCTATGTGTTCGCGATCCTGATTATCAGCCTGATCATTCCGTACACCGATCCAAGCCTGCTGCGTAATGATGTCAAAGACATTAGCGTCAGCCCGTTCACGCTGGTCTTCCAGCATGCCGGCCTGCTTTCAGCCGCAGCAGTGATGAACGCCGTTATCCTGACCGCCGTACTTTCTGCCGGTAATTCCGGAATGTACGCGTCCACACGTATGCTCTACACGCTGGCATGTGACGGTAAAGCGCCGCGTATCTTCGCGAAACTGTCCCGTGGCGGCGTACCGCGCAACGCACTGTACGCCACAACGGTGATTGCCGGCCTGTGCTTCCTGACCTCTATGTTTGGCAACCAGACGGTGTACCTGTGGCTGCTTAACACCTCCGGGATGACGGGCTTTATTGCCTGGCTGGGGATTGCCATTAGCCACTATCGTTTCCGCCGTGGCTACGTCAAACAGGGTTATGACGTTAACCAGCTGCCGTATCGCTCAGGGTTCTTCCCGCTGGGTCCCATTTTCGCCTTCATTCTGTGCCTGATTATTACGCTGGGACAGAACTATGAAGCGTTCCTGGCGGACACCATTGACTGGGGCGCCGTCACGGCAACCTACATTGGTATTCCGCTGTTCCTCGTCATCTGGTTTGGCTACAAGCTGACGAAAGGAACACACTTCGTTCGCTACAGTGAAATGGAATTCCCGGAACGATTTAAACAATAATCGCACTTCCTCTCTCTTAGCCCGCTCGTTTGAGCGGGCTTTTTTATTTCCGCCTCCTGTAACAAAGATATATTTCTTAACAATTTAATTGATAATAATTATCGTTTGCTTTATCGTTATCAAAAATAAGCGTGTCACCGACCCACCGGAGATGTGGGCGGCAAGGAAGACGCTGTGAGCAATGATGATTTGATTGAGTTGTATTTACCTCATGGAGATATGGAATGTTTAGGTTGAATCCCTTCGTCAGGGGAGGACTTTGTGCGTCCGCAATGTCCCTGGCCCTGCCTGTTATCGCAGCGGAATCCGGCGACACAATGGTTGTTACGGCCTCCGCGACCGAGCAAAACCTGAAAGACGCACCGGCAAGCATCAGCGTGATTACCCAGGAAGATTTGCAGCGCAAACCCGTTCAAAATCTGAAAGATGTGTTACGGGATGTGCCGGGCGTGCAGCTCACAAGCGAAGGGGACAACCGTAAAGGGGTAAGTATTCGCGGGCTGGACAGCAGCTACACGCTGATCCTGATCGACGGCAAGCGCGTCAATTCCCGTAACGCAGTGTTCCGCCATAATGATTTCGACCTCAACTGGGTGCCGGTTGACGCCATCGAACGAATCGAAGTCGTGCGCGGGCCGATGTCCTCGCTTTATGGCTCCGATGCGCTGGGCGGCGTGGTGAACATTATCACCAAAAAAATCGACCAGAAATGGACGGGCACCCTGAGCGCTGATTCCACAATTCAGGAACATCGCGATCGTGGTGATACGTACGACGGCCAGTTCTATACCAGCGGTCCGCTGGTGGACGGCCTGCTGGGGCTGAAAGCCTACGGTAGCCTCGCAAAGCGTGAGAAAGACGGTCAGCAGAAGTCCTCTACCACGGCGAGCGGTGAAACACCGCGCATTGAAGGCTTCACCAGCCGCGATGCGAATGTGGAGTTCGCCTGGACGCCGTCTGAAAATCACGACTTTACGGCGGGCTACGGTTTCGACCGTCAGGATCGTGACTCGGATTCCCTCGACAAAAACCGCCTTGAGCGTCAGAACTACTCTCTCAGCCACAACGGCCGCTGGGGCGTCGGCAACAGCGAGCTGAAGGTTTACGGCGAGAAGGTGGATAACAAAAACCCGGGCAACAGCAATCCGATCACCTCCGAGAGCAACGCGGTAGACGGGAAATACGTGCTGCCGCTGGGCGACATCAACCAGCTGATGACCTTCGGCGGCGAATGGCGTCACGATAAGCTGAAGGATCCGGTCAACCTGACGGGCGGCTCCGGCAGCAGTACGTCGACAAGCCAGTATGCCCTGTTCCTGGAGGACGAGTGGCGTATTTTTGAACCTCTGGCGCTGACCACCGGCATCCGTATGGACGACCATGATACCTACGGCGACCACTGGAGCCCGCGCGCCTATCTGGTCTACAACGCGACCGATACCGTCACGGTGAAAGGGGGCTGGGCGACCGCGTTTAAAGCGCCGTCACTGCTGCAGCTGAGCCCGGACTGGGTCACCGGCTCGTGCCGCGGTGCCTGTGAGATTGTCGGTAACCCGGATCTGAAGCCGGAAACCAGCGAGAGCTTCGAATTCGGCCTGTACTACAGCGGGGAAGAGGGCTGGTTAGAGGGCGTGCAGGCCAGCGTGACCACCTTCCAGAATAACGTCGATGACCGCATCAGCATCAGCCGTACGGCCAATGCGAAGCAGGCGCAGAGCTACCCTAACTACGTTGGCCTGAATGCGGACGGTGAGCCGATATTCCGCTACTACAACGTCAACAAGGCGCGCATCCGCGGGGTGGAGACCGAGCTGAAATTCCCGCTGGCGGACGACTGGAAAGTGACGCTGAACTACACCTACAACGACGGTCGTGATATCAGCAACGGCGGCAACAAACCGCTGTCCGATCTGCCGTTCCACACCGCCAACGGGACCGTTGACTGGAAGGCGACGCAGGACTGGTCGTTCTATGTTCAGGGCAACTACACCGGTGAGAAACGCGCGCTGACCAGCAGCGACCCAACGCCGGGTGGCTATGTTATCTGGAATACCGGCGCCGCGTGGCAGGCGACGAAAAGCGTGAAGCTGCGCGCGGGCGTGCAGAACCTGCTGGACAAAGATCTGAGCCGCGACGATTACAGCTACACGGAAGATGGCCGTCGCTACTTTGTCGGCGTGGATTATAAGTTCTGATGTAGCCATGTGCCGGGTGGCGGCTGCGCCTTACCCGGCCTACATAAGGGCACAGGCCCGTAGGCCCGGTAAGCGAAGCGCCACCGGGCAAAACAGGCGGTGCTTATGCAAATAAATGCTCCGCATGGAAGCGGAGATGATCCTCAATAAAGGACGCGATGAAGTAATAGCTGTGATCGTATCCCGGCTGAATGCGCAGCGTCAGCGGCCAGTCTTTCTGGCGTGCCGCTTCTGCCAGTACCGCAGGCTGCAGCTGTCCGGCGAGGAACTGGTCCGCATCACCCTGATCGATAAGGGTAGGAATGGCTTCTTCAGCTTTGCTGGCCAGCATCAGCGCGCAGCTGTCCCATGCCTGCCATTTTTCCACATCCTCACCCAGATAGTGTGTGAAGGCTTTCTGCCCCCACGGCACCTGCGTTGGGTTCACAATTGGTGCAAATGCCGACACGCTGACGTATTTCCCCGGATTTTTCAGCGCCATGATGAGCGCCCCGTGTCCGCCCATTGAGTGGCCGCTGATCGCGCAGCGCTCGCCAACCGCAAACTGCGACTGCACCAGCGCAGGAAGTTCATCCCGAAGGTAATCATACATGCGGTAGTGGCGCGCCCAGGGCTGCTCGGTCGCATTGAGATAAAATCCGGCGCCTTTGCCCAGGTCGTATCCGGCATCGTCGGCCACATCGTCGCCACGCGGGCTGGTGTCTGGCATCACCAGCGCAATGCCCAGCTCGGCGGCAATACGCTGCGCGCCGGCTTTGGTGGTGAAGTTTTCGTCGTTACAGGTCAGGCCGGAAAGCCAGAACAAAACCGGCGGGTTTTCCGTCGGCGGCAGGAAAATGCTGAACGTCATTGCACAGTTCAGAGAGGTGGAGTCGTGCCGCCAGCGCTGCTGTCGACCTTCAAAACAACGGTGCTCTTCGAGCAGTTCCATGCAGGGCTCCTTAATGAGAATGCGTATTCATAAAACCCATAATACAGCCTTTTCATTGACCTGTGAGTAACTTTCACTTTCGCCAGGCGGCGAGATGCTGCATCATAAATTTACTTTTCTTTAACAATTGGAGCGGTCATGGCGCTGCGTATTGCGCTCAGTGGGTTTGTCGTTCTGGTGGTGGCGATGGGGATAGGGCGCTTTGCCTTTACGCCTCAGGTGCCGCTGATGATTGCTGCCGGACAGCTTACGCTGACCAGCGCGGGTCTGGTGGCGGCGATGAATTATCTGGGCTATCTGGTGGGTGCGTGGGATGCGATGCGTGCGCACCGCTTCGTTGAAACGCGCCTCTGGCTGGGCATCACCGGCGCGGTGGCGCTGACGCTGCTCTCCGCGGCGGCGGAGAACGCCGTCGTGCACGGCCTGCTGCGCTTTGTGATTGGCTGCATGAGCGGCTGGTCAATGGTGCTGATTGCTGCCTGGACCAACGAGCGGCTGGGACAGCTGGGTAAACCGGGGCTCAGTGCGGCTGTCTTTGCCGGGCCCGGGGCAGGTATCGCCCTGAGCGGCCTGCTCGCCGTCTATATTCAGGCGAAGTCCCTGTCGGCCGGGGCGGCATGGCAAATCTACGGCGTACTGGCGCTGGTGCTGATTGCCCTGGTGGCGCGCTACCTGCCGCGATCCGGGCAGCTCCATCGACCCGGCACCGCGCCGGAGCCGCTGGTGCTGACGGCGGATTTAACGCGTCTGGTCTGGAGCTACAGCCTGGCCGGGTTTGGCTATATCCTCCCGGCGACCTTCCTGTCGCAAATGGCGGCCGTGCGTTTTCCCGGCAGCCTGTTTGCCCAGTTTGTCTGGCCGATTTTTGGTCTCGCCGCCGTGGTGGGGATTGCGCTCAGTATTCTGTTACGCCATACCTCAACGGCTAACCGCAGGCTGGCTATCGTACTGTGGTTACAGGGCGCAGGCGTGCTGGCGGCCTGGCTGCTGCCGGGGATTGGCGGGTTGCTGACGGGTGGGCTGCTGGTGGGCGGCGGCTTTTTGTGTGCCGTGCAGCTCTCTCTTTTATACGGCCGCGAGCTGGCGCCAAACCACACGCGTTATATGGCGGGCCTGCTCACCACCGGGTATGCGATTGGGCAGTTGATTGGTCCGGTCACCTCGGCGTTATCAACCTGGCTCACCCACCGGCTGGAGCCCGCGCTGGGGCTGGCGGGCATTGCGCTGTTCGTTGGAGGAGCGCTTGTCTGGAATCGTCACGCTGAAAGGCAACAGCAATCGCAATAATTATCGTCGTGAATACTGGATTATGTGCGCCGCCTCACGCACAATGAACGCATACTTTTGCCACAACGAGGGCAAAAGACGCCACACCTGCAGGAGAACAAAATGTCATCACTCAGTAAAGAAGCTGCCCTGGTCCACGAAGCCCTGGTTGCGCGCGGTCTTGAAACGCCACTGCGTCCGCCCGTACAGGATTTGGACAATGAAACCCGCAAGCGTCTGATTGCCGGCCATATGACCGACATCATGGAGCTGCTGAATCTCGATCTGAGTGACGACAGTCTGATGGAGACGCCGCACCGCATCGCGAAAATGTACGTCGACGAAATTTTCTCCGGCCTGGATTACGCCAACTTCCCGAAAATCACCGTCATTGAAAACAAGATGAAAGTGGATGAGATGGTAACGGTCCGCGATATCACGCTGACCAGCACCTGCGAACATCATTTCGTGACCATCGACGGTAAAGCGACCGTGGCGTATATCCCTAAAGACACGGTGATTGGCCTGTCGAAGATCAACCGCATCGTGCAGTTCTTCGCTCAGCGTCCGCAGGTGCAGGAGCGTCTGACCCAGCAGATCCTGACCGCGCTGCAAACGCTGCTGGGCACCAATAACGTGGCCGTCTCTATCGACGCGGTTCACTACTGCGTGAAAGCGCGCGGCGTGCGCGATGCCACCAGTGCGACCACCACAACCTCGCTGGGCGGTCTGTTTAAATCGAGCCAGAATACCCGCCAGGAGTTCCTGCGCGCCGTACGTCACCACAACTAAGTCTTACAGGGCAGGGACCATGGAGCGAAACGTCACGCTCGATTTTGTTCGCGGCGTCGCCATTCTCGGTATCCTGCTGCTTAATATCACCGCCTTCGGTTTGCCGAAGGCGGCGTATCTCAATCCCGCGTGGTATGGCGACATTACCCGCAGTGATGCCTGGACCTGGGCAATCCTCGATCTCTTTGCGCAGGTCAAATTCCTCACGCTCTTTGCCCTGCTGTTTGGCGCAGGCCTGCAGCTTCTCCTCAAACGCGGTACGCGCTGGATCCAGTCGCGCCTGACGCTGCTGGTTATCCTCGGCTTTATCCATGGCCTGTTCTTCTGGGACGGCGATATTCTTCTCGCGTATGGTTTAGTCGGGCTCATCTGCTGGCGCCTCATTCGCGATGCGCACAGCGTTAAAAGCCTGTTCAACACCGGCGTGATGCTCTATGTCATGGGGCTTGGCGTACTGCTGCTGCTGGGGATGATCTCCGGGGAGACGACGAATCGTGCCTGGATCCCGGATGCCGCTAACCTGCAGTACGAACAGTTCTGGAAGCTGAAGGGCGGTACGGAAGCGATAAGCAACCGCGCGGATATGCTGGGGGATAACCTCCTCGCGCTGGGCGCGCAATACGGCTGGCAGCTGGCGGGCATGATGCTGATGGGCGCGTCACTGATGCGCACCGGCTGGCTGAAAGGGGAATTCAGCCTGCGTCACTATCGCCGTACCGGCGCCGGTCTGGTGCTGCTCGGCGTGCTGATTAACCTCCCGGCGGTGATGGTGCAGTGGCATATCCACTGGGATTACCGCTGGTGCGCGTTCCTGCTCCAGGTGCCGCGTGAACTGAGCGCACCGTTCCAGACCATCGGCTACGCGGCGCTGATCTACGGCTTCTGGCCCTCGCTTTCTCGTCTGTGGATGGTCAGCGCTATCGCCTGCGTGGGACGCATGGCGTTAAGCAATTACCTCCTGCAAACGCTGATCTGCACCACGCTTTTCTATCGCTTTGGCCTGTTTATGAAATTCGACCGACTTACGCTGCTGGCGTTTGTTATTCCGGTCTGGGCAGTAAACCTGGCGTTTTCTGTTCTCTGGCTACGCTATTTCCGCCAGGGACCGCTGGAGTGGGTATGGCGTCAGTTAACCGCACGTGCTTCAGGGATATCATTGAAAAATACATCCAGATAACGATCTGGATCACAATCATTAACAAAACGGATGTAAGCGTTTTCATGACTGTGAGCTTCTTCACGTAGTCCCCTTTCTCTCGCTGCCAAAATAGCCACCTTGCTAAACACAGGGGGTGTCTGTGAGTTGCTGCAATCCTTTGAAGGATGGTGAATATGATCACCATTCGTGACGTCGCCCGTCAGGCGGGCGTTTCTGTGGCTACCGTCTCACGCGTGCTGAACAATAGCGCGCTGGTCAGCCCTGAAACCCGAGAAACCGTAATGAAAGCCGTGACCCAGCTCGGGTACCGGCCAAATGCCAATGCCCAGGCGCTTGCGACGCAGGTCAGCGACACCATCGGCGTGGTGGTGATGGATGTCTCGGATGCCTTTTTCGGCGCACTGGTGAAAGCGGTCGATATGGTCGCCCAGCAGCATGAGAAATATGTCCTGATCGGCAATAGCTATCATGAGGCGGAAAAAGAACGCCATGCCATTGAAGTGCTGATCCGCCAGCGCTGTAACGCCTTGATTGTCCATTCAAAAGCCTTGAGCGATGAAGAGCTAACCGGATTGATGGAGCAGATCCCGGGCATGGTGCTGATCAACCGCATCGTCCCCGGCTATGCCCACCGCTGCGTCGGGCTGGATAACGTCAGCGGCGCCATGATGGCCACGAAAATGCTCATCAACAACGGGCATCAGCGGATCGGTTATCTGGCTTCCAGCCACGCGATTGAAGATGACGAACTGCGGCGCGAGGGGTGGCAAAACGCCCTGAAAGAGCATGGCATTACGCCATCCGAGAGCTGGGTGGGAACCGGCACGCCGGACATGCAGGGCGGTGAAGCGGCGATGGTAGAGCTGCTGGGCCGCAATCTGCAATTGTCTGCGGTGTTTGCCTATAACGATAGCATGGCGGCAGGCGCCCTGACCGCGCTGAAGGATAACGGCATTGCGGTGCCACAGCATTTATCACTCATTGGTTTCGATGATATCCCGATTGCCCGTTACACCGACCCGCAGCTGACAACCGTGCGTTACCCGATTGCCTCTATGGCGAAACTGGCGACTGAGCTGGCGTTACAGGGGGCAGCAGGCATGCTGGATCCGGGGGCAACACACTGTTTCATGCCGACTTTAGTGCGCCGCCACTCCGTCGCGGCCCGGCAAATTGTGGTTCCGATCACTAACTGATTACATGTGGTGATGTAACCGTTTTCAATCTGTGAGTAAATTCACAGTATCTTAACAAGGCGCTGACTATGATGTCAGCGTTTTAGGGGCTGAAACGCTATGTAACAGTGATTATTCACTTTCACTATAGCCAATGTGCCGCAAACAACGAATAAAACGCATTTCTGGAGCGTTACCGAACACGGAAGAGAGAAATTTTATAAGTGAACCTCGGCTGTCAGTAACGTTTTATTAACATCTGCCCGCCGCTCGTTATTCACAAGAACTACCCTGCATAAAAAAAACCGGAGATACCATGAATAAGAAGGTGTTGACCCTGTCTGCTGTAATGGCAAGCATGCTTTTTGGTGCAGCAGCGCACGCTGCGGATACCCGTATTGGTGTGACCATCTATAAATACGACGACAACTTCATGTCTGTTGTGCGTAAAGCGATTGAGAAAGATGCGAAAGCAGCGCCAGACGTTCAGCTGCTGATGAACGACTCCCAGAATGACCAGTCCAAACAGAACGACCAGATCGACGTTCTGCTGGCGAAAGGCGTGAAAGCCCTCGCCATCAACCTGGTTGACCCGGCTGCAGCAGGCACGGTTATTGAAAAGGCGCGCGGCCAGAACGTGCCGATCGTCTTCTTCAACAAAGAACCTTCCCGTAAGGCGCTGGATAGCTACGACAAAGCGTATTACGTCGGTACCGACTCCAAAGAGTCCGGTATTATTCAGGGCGATCTGATCGCGAAACACTGGGCGGCGAACCCGAACTGGGACCTGAACAAAGACGGTCAGATTCAGTTCGTGCTGCTGAAAGGCGAACCTGGCCACCCGGATGCTGAAGCGCGTACCACCTACGTTATCAAAGAGCTGAACGACAAGGGCCTGAAAACCCAGCAGCTGGCGTTAGATACCGCGATGTGGGATACCGCTCAGGCGAAAGATAAGATGGACGCGTGGCTGTCCGGCCCTAACGCCAACAAAATCGAAGTGGTTATCGCCAACAACGATGCGATGGCAATGGGTGCGGTAGAAGCGCTGAAAGCACACAACAAATCCTCTATCCCGGTATTCGGCGTAGATGCGCTGCCAGAAGCGCTGGCGCTGGTTAAATCCGGTGCGATGGCCGGTACCGTGCTGAACGATGCCAACAACCAGGCGAAAGCCACCTTCGACCTGGCGAAAAACCTGGCCGATGGCAAAGGTGCGGCAGATGGCACCAACTGGAAAATTGACAACAAAATCGTTCGCGTACCTTACGTGGGCGTAGACCAGTCCAACCTGGCTGAGTTTATCGGTAAATAAAAGAGTTAACTTGTCTTCACTGGGCGCAACGAGTTGCGCCCTTTTATAACGCGATATGCGAGGCCAACAAGGTATAATTATGGTCAGCACAACAACTCAGTCATCCGGTGAATACCTGTTGGAAATGAGCGGCATCAACAAGTCATTTCCCGGCGTTAAGGCACTCGATAATGTTAATTTAAAAGTGCGTCCTCACTCTATTCATGCCTTAATGGGGGAGAACGGTGCGGGTAAATCAACATTATTAAAATGTCTTTTTGGGATCTATCAAAAAGATTCTGGCAGCATTCTTTTTCAGGGGAAAGAGATCGATTTCCATTCAGCGAAAGAAGCACTGGAAAACGGTATCTCGATGGTTCACCAGGAATTAAACCTGGTGCTGCAGCGTTCAGTCATGGATAACATGTGGTTGGGGCGTTATCCCACCAAAGGTGTTTTTGTCGATCAGGACAAAATGTATCGCGACACCAAGGCGATTTTCGACGAGCTGGATATTGATATCGATCCGCGCGCCCGCGTGGGAACATTATCCGTCTCCCAGATGCAGATGATCGAAATTGCCAAAGCGTTCTCCTATGATGCGAAAATTGTCATCATGGACGAACCGACATCCTCATTAACGGAAAAAGAGGTTAACCACCTTTTTACCATTATTCGTAAGCTGAAAGATCGCGGCTGCGGCATTGTGTACATCTCCCACAAAATGGAAGAGATCTTCCAGCTGTGCGATGAGATCACCATCCTGCGCGACGGCCAGTGGATCGCCACGCAGCCGCTGGAAGGGCTGGACATGGACAAGATCATCGCCATGATGGTCGGCCGTTCCCTGAACCAGCGCTTCCCGGACAAAGAAAACAAGCCAGGTGAAGTGATTCTGGAAGTGCGCAATCTGACCTCATTGCGTCAGCCGTCTATCCGCGATGTCTCCTTCGACCTGCACAAGGGTGAAATCCTGGGGATTGCCGGCCTGGTGGGGGCAAAGCGTACCGATATCGTGGAAACCCTGTTTGGCATTCGTGAGAAAGCCGAAGGCACCATTACGCTGCACGGTAAGAAAATCAATAACCACAACGCCAACGAAGCCATTAATAATGGTTTTGCGCTGGTGACGGAAGAGCGTCGTTCGACCGGTATTTATGCTTATCTGGATATTAACTTTAACTCGTTAATTTCTAACATTCGCAATTACAAAAACAAAGTCGGGCTGCTGGATAATTCCCGCATGAAAAGCGATACCCAGTGGGTGATTGACTCCATGCGCGTGAAAACGCCAGGCCACCGCACCCAGATTGGTTCGCTGTCAGGCGGTAACCAGCAGAAAGTGATTATTGGCCGTTGGTTATTAACGCAGCCCGAAATCCTGATGCTGGATGAGCCGACCCGCGGTATTGACGTCGGCGCGAAGTTTGAAATTTATCAGCTGATTGCCGAGCTGGCGAAAAAGAATAAAGGGATCATTATCATTTCTTCCGAAATGCCGGAACTGTTAGGGATCACGGACCGTATTCTGGTTATGAGCAATGGTCTCGTCGCCGGTATTGTTGACACCAAAACGACAACGCAAAATGAAATTTTGCGTCTTGCGTCTTTGCACCTTTAAGATCAGGGGCTCCTCATGAGTGCGTTAAATAAAAAAAGTTTTCTCACTTACCTGAAAGAAGGCGGTATTTACGTTGTTCTTTTAGTCTTGCTGGCAATCATCATTTTCCAGGACCCTACGTTCTTAAGCCTGCTCAACCTGAGTAACATTCTGACCCAGTCCTCCGTGCGTATTATCATTGCGCTGGGCGTGGCGGGCCTGATCGTGACCCAGGGGACGGATCTTTCTGCCGGTCGCCAGGTAGGTCTGGCGGCGGTTATCGCGGCAACCCTGCTGCAGTCGATGGAAAACGCCAACAAGGTCTTCCCGGAAATGGCCACCATGCCGATTTTCGTGGTGATCCTGATTGTCTGCGCCATTGGTGCGGTGATTGGTCTGATCAACGGTATTATCATCGCCTACCTGAACGTGACGCCATTCATCACCACCCTGGGTACGATGATCATCGTTTACGGTATCAACTCCCTGTACTACGACTTCGTCGGTGCTTCGCCCATCTCGGGCTTTGACAGCGGCTTCTCGACCTTTACGCAAGGGTTTATCGCGCTGGGCAGCTTCCGCCTGTCGTACATCACCTTCTATGCGCTGATTGCGGTCGCCTTCGTCTGGATCCTGTGGAACAAAACGCGCTTTGGCAAAAACATCTTCGCTATCGGCGGTAACCCGGAAGCGGCGAAAGTGTCCGGCGTAAACGTCGCCCTGAACCTGCTCATCATCTATGCCCTGTCCGGGGTGTTCTACGCCTTCGGCGGGATGCTGGAAGCGGGCCGCATCGGCTCTGCAACGAACAACCTTGGCTTCATGTACGAGCTGGATGCGATCGCAGCCTGCGTGGTGGGCGGCGTCTCCTTCAGCGGCGGCGTGGGTACCGTACTCGGCGTGGTGACCGGTGTGATCATCTTCACCGTCATCAACTACGGGCTGACCTACATCGGCGTGAACCCGTACTGGCAGTACATCATCAAGGGCGCCATCATTATCTTCGCGGTTGCGCTGGATTCACTGAAGTACGCCCGTAAGAAGTAATCGTCACTCGCCATACCCGGCCCGCTCACCGAGCGGGCTTTTTTATGCCCTATGCCAGATGGGACTCCTCCTGCGTCACAATCCGCTCAAACCAGTCGAGTTCAGAAAGCTTGCAGGCGACCCACTGTTCGGAAAAGGCGTCGCCCAGGCTGTCGGTGAGATACTGACAGCAGGCAAAGGCCTCAATCGCCTCCTGCTGGAACAGCGGCAGTTCGGGTTGGTCGTGCTGCGGCTCAGGGAGATCCCCCTCGTCGATATGTTCCAGCCCGTACAGCATGCCTGTCAGGATAGTGGCCGCCACCAGATACGGATTCGCATCGGCCCCGGCCAGCCGGTACTCGATACGACGGTTGCTCTCATCCGAGCAGGGAATACGCAAGGCGGCGGAGCGGGTGTTATAGCCCCAGGAGTTAAAGACGGGTTCCGTCAGGTTTTTACGCAGGCGACGAAACGCGTTGACCCCCGGCGCAAGAATGGCGACGGAGGCGGGCATCAGCGCCAGCTGGCCCGCGATGCACAAGCGCATCATGCTGCTCAGCGCGTTGACCGGCGAGGCAAAAACGTTTTCGCCACGGCTATCGTTCAGGCTGAAATGGATGTGCAAACCGCTGCCGGAGAGCTGGCTGAACGGCTTAGCCATAAAATTGGCCTGAAGACCATGCTTTTCAGCGACATAGCGGGTCAGGCGGCGCAGGGCCAGCACGTTATCACAGACCTCTACGACGCGCTGGCTGTGCTTCAGGTTTAATTCGTACTGTCCGGGCTCGGCTTCCGCTACCACCCCTGACAGCGGGATGCGCTGCAGGTGCGCCAGCTGTTCCAGCTCGTCAAACAGCGCCGCATGCGCCGGCGAGGCATCCATGTGAAAACAGCCCTGATTTTGCGGATCGCGATCGCCCTGTCCCGTCAGATAGAACTCGATTTCCGGGGCAATCACCGGGAAGAGGCCGTGCTGGTGGAAGCGGGCCACGACGTTCTGCAGTATCGCGCGCGGCTCAAGCGGGCAGGGGTTACCGTCGCTGTCTTTCATCGTCAGCAGGATCCGCGCGGTGTGCTCCGGATCCTGCGGACAGGGGCGTAGAGAACCGGCGACCGGGACGCACAGCCGGTCGGGTTCATCATAAAGCGGGGCGGCGATGTTTCCCTTCTGGTCCATGGAGTAGACGGAAAGCGGAAAATAACAGCCTTTTTCCAAGCTCAGCATGCTCTCTACCGAGAGGCGCTTGCCGCGCATCGTGCCGTTGATATCGTTCAGGTAAACGTCAACATGTTTCGTCTGCGGGTAACGTTCCAGATAATCGGCCACTTCCACGGCAACGTTGTGCTGCAGGGCGTCAATTTTTTCATCCAGCCAGAGGCCAGAATTAAGTGCGCCAGGGAGTGATAAGCCGGGAAAGTTAAAGTACGGGCGGAGACTTTTGAGGAAAAACGCATTCATTATCGAGTTCATAGTCATTCTTCAATGAAGCCGTAGCGGCAGTGAACTCAGCTTAAAAGAGCCGACGTAAAGGGGAGATAAAAAGCGTCAGGCCCGGCGTAAAGAAAGTATAAAGGCGGCTCTGTTATTTCTCTTTTTTCTGCATATCCAGCAGCTGCTCGGGCGTGACGGCCGGATAACCCTGCGCGTCTTCCGGCACTTCGTGCATCGCCGGAATCGGCACCAGCGGGCCTAAAAAGCGCGGTTCGCGCTTAAAGATATACAGATCGGCCAGGGCACCAAAGCGGGCGCCGAACTCGCGGACGCGCACGCTCAGCATATCTTTTGGCGACGGCACCGCGTAGCACTGCGCCTGAATGCCCATGTGCAGGGCGATAAACAGCGCGCGCTCGCAGTGGAAGCGCTGGGTGATGATGATGAAGTCGTTGGTGTCGAAGACCTTGCGCGTGCGGACGATGGAGTCCAGGGTGCGGAAGCCCGCGTAGTCGAGCACGATATCGGCAGGATCCACGCCCGCGGCAATCAGGTCCTTACGCATCGTCACCGGTTCGTTATAGCTTTGCAGGGCGTTATCGCCGCTCAGCAGCAGGTAGTTCACCTTGCCGCTGTTGTAGGCGTTCAGCGCGCCCTGAATGCGGTAACGGTAATACTGGTTGATGACGCCGGTGCGGTAGTACTTGGCGGTGCCGAGCACCACGCCAACCTGACGATAGGGCAGGTCCTGCAGGTCGTCAAAGATATAGGGGGCGGTTTTCCAGCTCATCCAGCGGTCGAGGCCGAGCACGATCAACAGCAGTATGCCGACCAGGACAGACAGGCTGTAAAAAACGCGCTTTAACATGCAGATGGCTCGTACCGAAGGTGAAATTTAACTCAGGCTACTTTACCCGCCTGGTTAGCGCAAGAAACAGCGACTCAACTGAGGGGTTTTTCAGCAAACTGGCGGGCATTTCTGCCCGCCGGAAGGGTTACGCCAGCAGCACGCGGTCAATCGTCGTACAGCCCAGCGCTTTAAGCGTTGCGGCAGTGGCATCCCACTGAATCAGCGGCGCATCGGCAATTTCAGCCAGAATGGCGCGCTGAATGTCAGGATAATCATAGCCGTTCAGGCTCAGCAGGTTGAGTGCGACCTGCAGCGGCGGCAGCGTTGGGTTAAACGCGGCGTTTTCCGCATAGCTGCCGGTGAAGATTCGGCCATCGCGGCACTGCAGCGCCACGCCGCTCGGGGACGTGCTGTACGGCGTGTGGCTCTTGTTGGCGGCGGCAATCGCCGCCTGGCTCAGGTCATCGCCGGACAGGGCGAAACCGTGGTCCTGCTCGTCCATCAGCAGGGTTTTGATCTCCAGATCTTTCGGGCCAAACGCGTCAGGCAGGTAATCCGCCAGCGTGTGCGGCGCGCGACCCGGCAGGTTGATGCGCAGCTGCAGCCCGCTGTTCAGCTCGTTCATAAACTGACGGCAGTGGCCGCAGGGGGTGTAGTTCACGGTAATGGCGCTCAGCGCTTTTTCACCGCGCAGCCAGGCGTGGCTGATGGCGCTCTGCTCGGCGTGAACGGTTTGCTGCATGGTTGCGCCCAGGAACTCCATATTGCCGCCGAAGTACCAGGTGCCGCTGACGCCGCGCGCAATGGCCCCGACGTTGAAGTGGGAGAGATCGGCCCGCGCGCAGGCGGCAGCCAGAGGAAGCAGTGCGAAAGCCAGCGCGTCTTCGTCCAGTCCCGTTGCCTGTTTCAGCATCGTGACCTGCTCCGCGGTCAGCAGGGCGGGGAAGTGCGCATCTGCCAGAACGGGAGCAAGGGCTGACTGCAAATTCTCTGCAAGCTGGGCGAAAGCAGCTTGAAAACGTGGGTGCATGGCGTTTGCCTCATAAAGGTTAATGGATCGGTAGTTTACGGAGCCGTCAGGGCTTTATATGTGATCCACTTCTCATTATGTATGCAACTTATGAAATCAAAATGAAATTTGCGCGACGCATCGCAAATTTTAGCCCATCACTGCCAGAATCAGCGGGAAAATGAACGGGGCCAGCAGGGAGGTAATAATCCCGCAGATCACCAGCGCCAGGGAGCTAAACGCCCCTTCCTGATAATCCAGCTCCGCGCAGCGGGCAGTGCCCAGCGCGTGCGAGGCGGTGCCCATCGACAGCCCCCGTGCCGCCTTAGTATGAATACGCATCGCGTTCAGCAGGGTGTGGCCAAACACCGCGCCGAGAATACCGACGAAAATGACGCACATTGCGCTGATGGCCGGAATGCCGCCGAGGCTGCCCCCAACCGCCATCGCGATAGGCGTGGTCACCGATTTAGGCAGGATTGACGCCGCAATCTGTGGGGAAGCGCCCATCAGCAGCGCCACCGACGTGCCGGTGATCATCGCCACCAGGCTACCCACAAAACAGATGGTAATGATGGATTTCCAGCGGGCGCGGATCTGGTGCAGCTGCTCGTATAAAGGAAACGCCAGCGCCACGACGGCGGGTTGCAGCAGGTCGTTTAAGATTTTGCTGCCGGCAAAGTAGCGTTCGTAAGGAATGCCGGTGAGCAGCAGGAACGGAATAATCACCACCATCGCCACCAGCAGGGGGTTCAGCAAGGGCATTTTGAAACGCGCGGCAAGCTTACGTGCGGCGAAGAACACTGCTAGGGTGAGCGGCAGGGACCACCAGATATTGTCCATCATTTTTTTGTTTTCTCCCCAATCACGTTACGTTCGCCATGCACCAGATGTGAACTCCAGCTCACCACCAGGAAAACCACCAGCGTACTCACCGCGCAGGAAACAACAATCGGGCCGAACTGGGCTTTGAGCAAATCAAAATACTGCATGACCCCGACGCCGATAGGCACGAAAAGCAGCGCCATATAGCGAATGAGGACGAAGCAGCCGGGATTGACCCACTTTGCAGGCAGGATTTGCAGCGCCAGCAGCACGAAGAGGATCAGCATGCCGATAATGCTGCCGGGAATGGTGATGGGCAGCAGCGACGCGATGAAAATCCCGGCATACAGGCAGGCGTAAATCAGGACGAATGCGCGCAGATATTGCCAGATAATGTTCAATGATTTGCTCATGGTGATAGTCCTTGCTGAAACGCATTCATCATACAATTAAACCTAAAAATGTGCCACGGATCACATCATGAATTTTGAGCATACCAGACATTCCGGAATGGAACGTCCGGTATCACCTTACTGGTGCAGGCTACAGTTTAGAGGAAAGGGGTTGCGCTCGCGAAGTAACGCGCCAGAGAAGGCATCAGCGTCAGGCGGTCAGCTTATCGAGAAAAGAAAACAGCACCTCGTTCATTTCGCGATAATCATGCGAACGGAGTTTTTCCGCCGTTTCGACAAAACGGAATTCACCCGCGCGGCGAAGGTCATTCTGCGAATGCTCAATCAGCAACTCTACCACCTCCGGCGTTAGCTCCATATGGCACTGGAAACCGTAAACCCGTTCGCTGTATTGCACGATCTGGCGGGGACAGCCCTCGCTGTAAGCCAGAACCTTAGCCTGCGGCGTCAACCCAGGCATGTCGTTATGCCAGTGACCGACGTTCAGCACGCTGCCAAAGTCTTCAAACAGCGGGTTCGCCTTGCCTGCATCTGTGAGCCTGACGGGAAATTTGCCGATCTCTTTTTCCGGGCTGTGGCAAAACGCGGCGCCCAGCGCTTCGCCGATAAGCTGTGAGCCCAGACAAACGCCTATCACCGTTTTACCTGCCTCTATCGCGCGGCTGATGAGTGCCTTTTCCGCCTGCGCATCAAACCAGGGGCATTCCTCACGCGTGGTGGCGGGGGATTGCGGGCCTCCCATGATGATAAGCAGGTCTGTGTGCCCCAGTTCCTCAGGTAATGAATCGCCCTGATACACTCTGGTGTAGCTCAGACTGCAGCCGCGACTTTTCCCCCAGATTTCATAGGCGCCTGGCGCCTCGAAATGTTCATGAATAATAAAATGGATGTGCATTGCGTCTCTCTCCGGTTACGTGTACAAGCAGCATCATAAGAGGAAGGGGGGAATGTGAAATGCCAACCGTTATCGATAAAACGCCAATTCACGACGATGCCATCGGATGGTCAAGAGGGGCAATTCGCTATACGCGCGGCGAAGTCGATCCGCCTCACCAGCATTCGCAGGGACAACTTTTGTTTGCCATCAAAGGAGTCATGCTGGTCGAAACCGGCAGCAAACGCTGGGTCATACCGCCGCAGCGCGCGCTGTGGATCCCTCCCTTTCAGGAGCATACCTACAGCGTGTTATCCGCAACGGAGCTTCGCGCGGTCTGGTTTAGCCCGGCACTGATTTCGCAATGCGAACCTTTTAAGCGGAAAGACGAGGTTCACGTGATTATGGCCACAGCGTTGTTCAAAGAGCTGATTGCCGGGCTGTTCAGCGCGGAATACCGGCCGGCAAGCCAGCGCAGCATGGCCGTTTTGCTGCTCGACATCCTCAGCGAGACGCAGCAGATTTCAGCCGAACTGCCGATGCCCGTGGATGAGCGCTTACATCGCGTGGCCTGTGACATCATTGCCAACAATCTCTGGGATCTCTCTCTGGAAAGGCTGGCGGAACGGGCCGCGATGTCAGAACGCACATTTTCACGCGCGTTTATCAACGATACCGGCTTTAGCTTCCGGGCCTGGCGACAGCGCGCAAGGATTTGTGCCTCGCTGGATCTCCTCGCCAACGGATACCCGGTTAAGCAGGTGGCCTGGATGCTGGGGTTCTCCGGCCCGGCGGCATTTGCGGCGGCGTTTCGCGCCATTGTTGGGGCAACGCCGGGTGACTTTCTGCCTGAACAGAAGCGCTTCCCAGCGATATAGAGAGCGGCTACTATAGCGCGTCTTTTTTCACAGGTACTGCTATGCGTGTTTTACTGGCCCCAATGGAAGGCGTGCTCGACTCCCTCGTGCGCGAGCTTCTGACCGAGGTGAACGACTACGATCTCTGCGTGACGGAGTTTTTGCGCGTGGTGGATATGCTGTTGCCGGTAAAATCCTTCTTCCGGCTTTGCCCCGAGCTGCACAACCAGAGCCGGACCTCTTCCGGCACGCTGGTGCGGATTCAGCTCCTCGGCCAGTATCCTGAATGGCTGGCGGAAAACGCCGCCCGCGCGGTTGAGCTGGGCTCTTACGGGGTGGATCTCAACTGCGGCTGTCCGTCGAAGCTGGTGAACGGCAGCGGCGGCGGGGCGACGTTGCTGAAAGATCCTGAGCTGATTTACCGCGGCGCGAAAGCCATGCGCGAGGCCGTGCCCGCGCATTTGCCGGTGACGGTAAAGGTTCGGCTGGGATGGGACAGCGATGCCCGACAGTTCGAGATCGCCGATGCGGTGCAGCAGGCCGGGGCCACCGAGCTGGTGGTGCATGGCCGCACTAAAGAAGATGGCTACAAAGCCGATCGCATAAACTGGCAGGCGATCGGTGAGATCCGCAAACGCCTCTCCATTCCGGTGATCGCCAACGGCGAAATCTGGGACTACGAGAGCGCGCAGGCCTGTCTGCAGGCCACCGGCTGCGATGCGGTAATGATCGGCCGCGGCGCGCTGAATGTGCCTAACCTCAGCCGGGTGGTGAAATATAACGAACCGCGTATGCCGTGGGCAGATGTCGTCACGCTGCTGCAAAAATACAGCCGTCTGGAAAAGCAGGGCGATACCGGTTTGTATCACGTCGCGCGTATTAAGCAGTGGCTGAGTTATTTACGCAAAGAGTACGATGAAGCGCTGGAATTATTTCAGGAGATTCGTACTTTACAGACGTCGGCTGATATTGCGCGGGTGATTCAGTCCAAATAATAAGCGTTAAATTGCTCACATTTTTTTAAAACAGAAAACAGTTCAGGTTTTCAACGTGGCGCGACGGTGTTAAGGTGCCACTGTTTTCAACGCAGGATTGTGACTGGTTAACAGGCAAAACCTAAGCGTTCCACAGCATTTTCGCTGTGGGGCGCTTAGGTTTTTTTTTGCCTGTCATTTACGCAGGAGAGATATTTGGCTTAGCGCTTTTTAATGATTTTTAAAAAAAGAAATAGCGACAGGAAATAGAAAAATTTCCTGCGGCCGGTTACGCACTCAATACTCAATCACAGGTTGTTATCATGGCATATAAAAATAAACTCTATGCGTTCGCCTTATTGGCGATATCCCCGCTGTCGATGGCGCAAGACTGGAACGGTACGGTATTAGGGTTTGAAGCTCCGTCGGAGCCTGTGCTGGGCGAAATGCTCGGCATACGCAAAATCCTTAACGATAACGGTTTTACCTATAACCTCGGATACCTGAATGAAATTGGCTGGAACGGCGGTGGCGGATATAACCACGACTCCCACGTGGCCTATATTGACCAGTTCGCGCTGACCTTCAACCAGGACCTGGAGCGCTGGACCGGTATCCCGGACGCGCGTATCGAGGGGAACATCGTCAACCGCAACCACAATGACGATCTCACCACCAAACGCGTGCAGGACCCGCGCGTCAACTTCAACGATCTGACCCAGGAGAGCTGGGGCGGGCAGTCGATTACCCGTCTGGGCTGGCTAACCTTTGCCCGCAGCTTTGACGACCGGCGTCTGACCTGGCGCATCGGGATGATGAACAAGGTGCAGACCTTCGATCAAATTATCCCCTGTGATTTCCAGCTGCTGTCCCAGTGCGGCGGGAAGTCAGCCAACTCGCTGACCTGGAACAACTGGAACGTACACACCTGGGGCACCACGCTTGCCTATAAACTCACCCCGACGCTGACCTTAAAAGGCGGCGTAATGGAGCAGAATCCGCAGGCCGCCAGCCGCAGCCATGCCTGGAGCTGGTCGACGAAGGGCAGCAAAGGGATCTTACTGCCGGTTGAAATCGAAGCGCGTCCGCTGATTAACGGCCTGCCGGGCGCGTACAACCTGGGCGTGGTGTTTACCAACGCGCCGCAAACCGATCTCTATCGCGGCAAATCCGGCGGGGCGGGCGCGACGGACCCGGACGGATTCGATACCCACAACCGGACCTGGTTCATGTACGCCGGGCTGAACCAGCAGCTTACGCAGCATCAGGATGACCCGAATCGCGGGTTGAGCACCTCGTTCAGCATGAGCCTTGCGGATCAGAGCACTAACTACATGCATCAGGTTTACGCCGCCTCGCTGCGCTATCGCGGACTGTTTGATGCCCGACCGGAAGACTGGATTGGCTTTGGCTTAACCTGGATTGATATGAGCAGCCAGTACGCCCGCAACCAGCGTTACCTGAACAGCCTGAGCGGCGTGAGCGACTACAACAATCCGGCCTGGCACCCCGTGCCGGGCCATTCCCTGAACGGCGAGTTTTACTACCGCTTTCGTCCGGTGTCATGGCTTGAACTGCAGCCTGGCATTCAGTACTGGCACCATCCCGGCGGGGTCAGCCGAACCCAGGATGCCTGGGTCACCGAGCTGAAAACGGTGGTGACCTTCTGATATCACGGTAGCAAGTTCGATCCGCGTCACGTTTCTGACGCGTGACGCATTGAGGCTACGAATGAAACTGTTAGAGTGCCAGAACTGGATTGTTACTGCTTAGGCAGGCAAAACCTGATTTTCTGGCATCTGCCGGAGGTCAGGTTTTTTTGTTTCTGGGGTTCAGATGAAAATCGCCAAGATACTCAATAATAACGTGGTGGTTGTTCAGGATGAGCGCGGGCGCGAACAGGTGGTGATGGGCCGTGGGCTGGCCTTTCAGAAGCGCGTCGGTGAGGCGCTGGATACCGCGCGGGTTGAAAAGGTGTTTGCGTTACAAAGCGATGAACTGGTGCGTCGGCTCGGCGAGCTGCTGAGTCAGATTCCGCTGGAGGTGATGACCACCTGCGACCGCATCATCGGGCTGGCGGCGCAGCGGCTGGGCAAGCTGCAGGAGAGCTTATATATCACCCTCACCGATCACTGCTACTTTGCGATTGAGCGGCAGAAGAACGGGTTGGCCATCAAAAACGTGCTGCTGTGGGATATTAAACGGCTGTATCCGAAGGAGTTCGAATTAGGGCAGGAGGCGCGGGCCATTATCGCCAGACGCCTTAACGTCGAACTGGAGGAGGATGAGGCCGGTTTTATCGCGCTGCATCTGGTTACCGCGCAGTTGAACAGCGAAATGCCGGAGGTGATGCACGTGACGCGGGTGATGCAGGAGATCCTGCAGCTGGTGAAGTATCAGCTGCAGCTTGAGTATGACGAAGAGTCGCTCAGCTACCAGCGTTTCGTCACCCACCTGAAGTTTTTTGCCCAGCGGATGCTCACCCGCACCGTGGTGGAAGATGACGATGTCTCGCTGCATACGGCAGTCAAAGACAACTACGCGAAGGCGTGGAAATGCGCCGAGAAAATTGCGCAGCACCTGAACAAAAGCTACCAGCGTGAGCTGACAACCGAAGAAATTATGTTCCTCGCCATTCATATCGAGCGGGTGAGAAAAGAGGGGCGTTAAGCCTCAAAACAGGATTGTTACTGCATCACGCAGGCAAAACCTGAGCGCGACCTTCGTCAGAAGGTCGTTCTCGGGTTTTTTTATTTTTGTACTCAGTCAACAGGTGCCTGCGGGCATCGGATGTAAGGAAATCGAGATGGAATACCAGGCGTTAGCGAAGGATATTCTCGGCCACGTTGGCGGAAAAGAGAACATCGTCAGTCTTGTGCACTGCGCGACCCGGCTTCGCTTCAAACTGAAAGAGAATCAACGGGCGGATGCGGAAGGGCTCAAGAAAAACCCGGGCGTGATCATGGTGGTCGAAAGCGGCGGCCAGTTTCAGGTGGTGATTGGCAACCACGTTCACGACGTCTGGCAGGCAGTGCGCAATGAAGCAGGCCTGACCGACGACGCCCCTGTCGTGGAAGAGAAGGGCGAAAAGGGGAACCTGCTGGGCCGCCTGATTGACATCGTCTCCGGGATCTTTACCCCATTTATTGGCATTCTGGCCGCGTCCGGTATTCTGAAGGGGCTGCTGGCGCTGGCCGTGGTCTGCGGCTGGCTCACGACCGAGAGCGGCACGTATAAAATCTGGTTTGCCGCCAGCGATGCGCTGTTTTTCTTCTTCCCGCTGGTGCTGGGCTATACCGCCGGGAAAAAGTTCGGCGGCAACCCGTTTATTACCATGGTGATCGGCGGGGCGCTCACCCATCCGGTGATGATTGCGGCGTTCAACGCCAGCCAGCAGCCGGGCGCGGTATCGGAAGCCTTTTTGGGCATCCCCGTCACGTGGTTCAACTACAGCGCGTCAGTGATCCCGATTATTCTCGCCGCGTGGGTCAGCTGCTGGCTGGAAAAACAGAGCACCAGGCTGCTGCCTTCCTCGATGAAAAACTTCTTCGCGCCGCTGATCTGTCTGGCCGTGACCGTGCCGCTGACTTTCCTCGTTATCGGGCCGCTGGCGACCTGGCTGAGCCAGATGCTGGCGAACGGCTATCAGACTATTTACGTTCTGGCACCGTGGCTGGCGGGCGCGGCGATGGGCGCGCTGTGGCAGGTCTGCGTTATTTTTGGCCTGCACTGGGGGCTGGTGCCGCTGATGATCAACAACCTGGCGGTGCTGGGGCATGACTCCATGCTGCCCATGCTTTTGCCTGCGGTGTTTGGCCAGGTGGGGGCGGCGCTGGGCATTTTTCTGCGTACCCGCGATGCGCGTCAGAAAATGCTGGCCGGTTCATCCGTGACGGCAGGTATTTTTGGTATCACCGAACCCGCAGTGTATGGCGTAAACCTGCCGCTGCGCCGTCCGTTTATCTTTGGCTGCGTGGCTGGCGCTATCGGTGGGGCGATTGTCGGCTTCAGCGACACCCACGTTTACTCCTTCGGCTTCGCCAATATCTTTACCATCGCTCAGATGATTCCGCCGGGCGGCGTGGACGCCACGCTGTGGGGAGGCATTATCGGCACGGTGGTGGCGCTGGTGCTGAGCTGCGGCCTGACGCTGCTCGCCGGTATGCCAGGAAACACCGCGCCAGAAGGTGTGGTCTCCGCGGGCGAAAACGATGTGCTATCGCCGATGACCGGTACCGTTCTTGCTCTCGACCAGGTGCCGGATACCACGTTTGCCAGCGGCCTGCTGGGCAGCGGCGCCGCGATTATTCCCTCCGATAACAAAGTGGTTGCCCCGTTTGCCGGTGTGGTGGCTTCGCTGTTCCAGACCAAACACGCCATCGGCCTGCTCAGTAACAGCGGGATTGAAGTGTTGATCCACGTGGGTATCGACACCGTGAAGCTCGACGGCAGGCCGTTTACCGCCCATGTGAAGGTCGGTGACAAGGTGCAGCCCGGCGATCTGCTGCTGGAGTTTGACCGACAGGCGATTATCGATGCCGGATACGACCTGGCGACCCCGATTATTATCAGTAACAGCGACGAGTATCGCGAGGTGGCGACCGTGGCGGCAACGTCCGTCAATGCCGGTGCGCCGTTACTCAGCGTCAGTCATCAATAACAGGAGAACGTGATGAAAACTTTCCCGGACGATTTTTTATGGGGTGGCGCGGTTGCCGCGAATCAGGTAGAGGGTGCGTATCTGGAAGAGGGGAAAGGGCTGTCCACCTCTGACGTTCAGCCGCAGGGTGTCTTCGGCCCGGTAGTTGAGCGCGTCCCTGGGGACAGCGGCATCAAGGATGTCGCCATCGACTTCTATCATCGCTACCCGGAAGACATCAAGCTGTTCGCCGAGATGGGCTTTAGCTGCCTGCGCGTCTCCATTGCCTGGACCCGCATTTTTCCGAACGGTGACGAGCAGCAGCCGAACGAGGCGGGGCTGGCGTTTTACGACCGGTTGTTTGACGAGCTGGCCGCGCACAACATCACGCCGCTGGTGACGCTGTCGCACTATGAAATGCCGTGGGGGCTGGTGAAGCAGTACGGCGGGTGGGGCAGCCGTCAGACTATCGGCTTCTTTGAGCGCTATGCCCGTACCGTGTTTGCGCGCTACAAAGAGAAGGTCAAGCTGTGGCTGACCTTCAACGAGATCAATATGTCTCTGCACGCGCCGATGACCGGCGTCGGTCTGCCGGAAACCAGCAGCAAAGGGGAGGTGTACCAGGCGATCCACCACCAGCTGGTGGCCAGCGCGCTGGCGGTGAAGGCCTGCCATGAGATTATCCCGGATGCCAGAATCGGCAACATGCTGCTGGGCGGCCTGATGTATCCGCTGACCTGCAAGCCGGAAGATGTTCTGGAGACGCTGCAGGAAAACCGCGCCTGGCAATTCTTTGGCGACGTGCAGTGCCGCGGCGCCTACCCGGGGTATATGCAGCGTTTCTTCCGCGACAACGGTATTCAGCTTGAGGTCACGGACGCCGACCGCGAGGCGCTGAAATCTACCGTCGATTTTATCTCCTTCAGCTACTACATGACGGGCTGCGTCACCGCGGATGACGCCCTCAACCAGCAGGCGCGCGGCAATATCCTGAGCATGGTGCCAAACCCGCATCTGGCCAGTTCCGAATGGGGCTGGCAGATTGACCCCATCGGCCTGCGTACTCTGCTAAACGTGCTCTGGGATCGCTATCAGAAGCCGCTGTTTATCGTGGAAAATGGCCTCGGGGCGAAGGATAAACCGGACGCAGACGGCACGGTGCAGGATGACTACCGCATCAGCTATCTCAACGATCACCTGGTGCAGGTGCGGGAAGCGATCGAAGACGGCGTTGAGGTGATGGGCTACACCAGCTGGGGGCCCATCGACCTGGTGAGCGCATCAAAAGCTGAACTTTCTAAGCGCTACGGCTTTATTTACGTCGATCGCGATGACAGCGGGAAAGGCACGCTGGCGCGCAGCCGTAAGAAAAGTTTCTACTGGTATAAAGAGGTTATTGCGACAAAAGGCGCTTCGCTGAAAGTTTAATAAAGCGATCAACCTGACAGGGGATGTTCACCCTGTCGGGTTGATTATTTTTCATTTGCATAATTCAATTTAAATAATAATTTTGGTGAATACTTTTCCGTATATTTAAATCTATGACAATTTACGCATTGCCACGCATTACTAAAAAAATAAAGAGAATCAAGCGTAATTTGCGCCTTTATTTTTTGAGTTTATGGCGTCATGAAACGTTCTCTTATTTTATCTCTGAGTGCTCCCTTCGTTTTTATTCTGGCTGCCTGTGCGCCTGAACATGCCACGGTATCTCCCATTAAAACGCAAACCACGGCGGCGTCGGTGAATACGGTTCTGAATCATCAGGACTGGCCGAAAAATGAGTGGTGGAAAGCATATAACGATCCGGAACTTAACGGGCTTATTGCAAAAGCATTAAGCGATGCGCCGGATATGCAGATTGCCCGTCAGCGCATTACGCTTGCGGAAGCCCAGGCCAAAGCGGCTATGGCTGCCGACGGTCCGCAGATTGATTTTTCAGCGGATGCCGAACGTCAGAAAATGTCCGCCGAGGGGCTGATGGGGCCCTTTGCCATTACCGACCCGGCGGCAGGGACAACCGGGCCGTGGTACACCAACGGCACCTTTGGCCTGACGGCAGGCTGGGATCTCGATCTGTGGGGAAAAAATCGCGCGCAGGTCGAAGCCCGGATTGGCAAAGTGAATGCGCAAAAAGCGGAGCTGGAGCAGACCCGTCAGCTGCTGGCCAGCAGCGTGGCGCGGCTCTACTGGGAGTGGCAAACGCAGGCCGGCGTGGGGGAGGTCCTCGCGCAGATTAAACATGAGCAGGACAATATTATCGGTGCCGATCGCGAGCTGTATCAGCACGGGATCACCTCCTCCGTGGAGGGCGTTGAAACGGATATCAACGCCAGCAAAACCGAAGAGCAGCTGGCCGAAGTCAACGGGAAAATGAAAGCCATTGAGGCGCGTCTGGTTGCGCTGACGAACGCCTCCTCCGTGAAGCTGACGCGGCACGCCCTGCCGACGGTGGAAGCCTCGCTACCGTCGATGCTCGGCTATGAACTGCTGGCACGCCGTCCGGATCTGCAGGAGGCGCACTGGTATATCGAAGCCTCCATGAGCGAAGTGGAGGCCGCCAGAGCGGCGTTTTATCCTGACGTGAACCTGATGGCGTTCTTACAGCAGGATGCCCTCCATCTGAGCGATCTGTTCCGTTCGTCCGCGCAGCAGATGGGCGTGACCGCCGGGCTGACGCTGCCGATTTTCGACAGCGGCAGGCTTAACGCCGGGCTGGATATCGCTCAGGCGCAGAACAACCTTTCAGTAGCCAACTACAACAAAGCGGTGGTAGAGGCCGTCAATCAGGTGGCACACACGGCCAGTGAAGTCGAAACGCTCATGGCGAAAAACAGCCACCAGCAGCAGGTTGAAAAAGATGCGGCACGGGTTGTAGCGCTGGCGCAGGCGCGTTTCAGCGCGGGGATCGTTGCGGGCTCCCGGGTCAGTGAAGCCAGAATACCGGCCCTCAAAGAGCACCTCGAAGGACTGCTGCTGAAGGGGCAGTATGTAGACGCCACGCTGCAGCTGACCTCCGCGCTGGGCGGTGGCTATCATCATGGCTAAAAAAGGTCATTAACTATACTTACCTCTTTGCAGTTTTTCAGGAGGTGAGTATGACCAGAGTAGCGATTGTGACCGCATCGGATTCCGGGATCGGTAAAACCACGGCCCTGATGCTGGCAGAGCGCGGGTTTGATATTGGCGTCACCTGGCACTCGGATGAGAAAGGGGCGCTGGAAACCTGCCGTGAAGTCGAAGCGCAGGGGCAGCGCGCGGAGGCTGTCCATCTTGATCTAAGCACGCTGCCGGAAGGCGCTGAGGCAATAGAGACGCTGATTGCGCGCTTTGGCCGGCTGGACGTGCTGGTCAATAATGCAGGGGCGATGACCAAAGCGCCGTTCCTCGAGATGCCGTTTGACGACTGGCGGAATATTTTCACCGTCGACGTGGACGGTGCGTTTCTCTGTTCACAGATAGCCGCAAGGCAGATGGTGAAGCAGGGGGAAGGGGGACGGATTGTGAACATCACCTCGGTGCATGAACACACGCCTCTGCCGCAAGCGAGTGCCTACACGGCGGCTAAACACGCGCTCGGCGGGTTAACCAAATCCATGGCGATGGAGCTGGTGAAGCACAACATTCTGGTGAACGCCGTCGCGCCGGGTGCGATTGCCACGCCGATGAACGACATGGACGACAGCGAAGTGAAGGAAGGCTCCATGCCGGAAATCCCGCTGGCAAGGCCGGGCCACACGAAAGAGATTGCCAGCCTGGTGGCGTGGCTGTGTGACAGCGACGCCAGCTATACAACAGGGCAATCGTTTATCGTCGACGGGGGCTTTATGCTGGCGAACCCGCAGTTTAAGCCGGAGGGATAGATTCCCCTCTCCCTGTGAGAGAGGGTATTTTTAGTTCCCTCTCCCTGTGGGAGAGGGTTAGTGTGAGGGCATCAGGCCGCATTCACTCCTCATCCCGCGTCTTTTCACGGTGCTTCAGCCGCAGTCGCACCGCAATCACCGCCACAACCACCAGAATCAACCACGCCCAGTGCTTCAGGTGCTGGTCGAGATTATGCAGCCAGGGCGCAATCACTTCGCCCCCTACATAGCCGAGCGTCGTAAAGATCAGCGCCCAGGCAATCGCGCCCACAATATTGAGCGGCAGAAAAATTTTGGGCGGCAGATGGCTGGCGCCAATCAGTATCGGCCCGATAATGCGAAAGCCATACATAAAGCGCGTGCCAATAACGAACAGGTAGGGATGACGTTGAATGAGCCGCTGAGCGCGGCGGATTTTCTTCTGATGCTTTGCGAAACGCTTGAGCAGCGTGGGCCCAAAGCGCAGCCCCAGAAAGTAGAGCAGCTGATCGCCTATCATCCCGCCCAGCGCGACCGCGGCAACAACCAGCGGGAACTTCAGTAACCCCTGATGCGCGGCGACGCCCCCTAACAGCGTGATGGTTTCACCTTCTGCCACGCTGCCGATGACCAGCGCGGCATAGCCATATTGCTCAATGAGTGCGTTAATATCCATTACGTAACGGTTTTCTCCCTCTGCGTGCCTCGTTTAATCATATACCCCTTGAATCAACGGCGGGGAAATCAACGGAAATTTCCCACTGTACATAAAATAATCTAAAGCCTGCATTATACTTAAGGTATCGCTGACGGGCCGACAACAAGGGGGCGCTATGAACCATGTCTGGGGACTTTTCTCCCATCCCGATCGTGAAATGCATGTCATTAAAAGTGAGAACGAAACGGTCTCGCATCATTACACGCACCACGTGCTGCTGATGGCCGCGGTGCCGGTAATATGCGCTTTTATCGGAACGACACAAATCGGCTGGAACTTCGGTGACGGCACCGTGGTTCAGCTTTCCTGGTTTACGGGACTCTATCTTGCCATCATCTTTTATGGCCTGATGCTGGCGGGGGTGGCGGTCATGGGGCGCGTCATTCACTGGATGGCGCGTAACTATCCGCAGCGTCCATCGCTGGCGCACTGTATGGTCTTTGCCGGGTATGTCGCGACCCCGCTGTTCTTAAGCGGTATTGTTGCGCTCTATCCACTGGTCTGGCTGTGCGCGCTGATCGGTACCATTGCCCTCTTTTACACCGGTTATCTGCTGTATCTGGGGGTTCCTACCTTCCTGAATATCAATAAAGAAGAGGGGCTGAGCTTCTCGAGCTCAACGCTCGCCATCGGGGTGCTGGTGCTGGAGGCGCTCCTGGCGCTGACGGTGATTCTTTGGGGTTATGGATACCGTCTCTTCTGAGTTCACTGCATTGCTGGCGTAAATGCCAGCAATGCAGCATCCGTTCACGATTATCCTCTGGCGACAACGCCCGCTGACGGCTATGATGCCGAGGCCAGCCTGTGTTTATCCAACAACCCAGGCGGTGTACGTCATAACGTGCGTGAATAATCATCAGAAGTCTCACCATGCTGAAATTCCGAGTCTCTTTACTTAGCCTGGCGCTGTTGCTGGGTGCGTCCGCAGTCGTACCGGCCGTCGCCAAAACGCCCGCGGTGACCACCGCTGCTGCTCAGCCGCAAATTGCGTCCGGCAGCGCGATGATTGTCGATCTCAACACCAATAAGGTGATTTACGCCAGCCATCCGGACCTGGTGCGACCGATCGCCTCAATTACTAAATTAATGACCGCGATGGTGGTGCTTGATGCCCATCTGCCGCTGGACGAAAAACTGAAAGTGGATATTAGCCACACGCCGGAGATGAAAGGGATCTACTCCCGCGTGCGGCTGAACAGTGAGATCAGCCGTAAAAATATGCTGCTGCTGGCGCTGATGTCGTCTGAAAACCGCGCGGCGGCGAGCCTGGCGCACCACTATCCTGGCGGCTACGACGCGTTTATCCGCGCGATGAACGCGAAAGCCAAAGCGCTGGGGATGAACAATACGCACTATGTTGAACCGACGGGGCTGTCGATCAACAACGTCTCCACGGCGCGCGATCTGACGAAACTGCTGATTGCCAGCAAACAGTACCCGCTGATTGGTCAGCTCAGTACCACCCGTGAAGAGATGGCGACCTTTGCGAACCCGGCCTATACGCTGCCGTTCCGCAATACTAACCATCTGGTATACCGGGATAACTGGAATATTCAGCTAACCAAAACCGGCTTTACCAACGCGGCGGGACACTGTCTGGTGATGCGCACCGTATTTAACGGTAAGCCGGTGGCGCTGGTAGTGATGGATGCCTTCGGCAAATATACGCACTTCGCCGACGCGAGCCGCCTGCGTACCTGGATTGAAACAGGAAAAGTGCAGCCTGTCCCGGCCGCGGCATTGACGTATAAAAAGCAAAAAGCGGAGCAGATGGCGACGGCGCAGAACGACTGAGCCGTCTGTCAGCGCCGGGTGGCCGCTTTGCCTTACCCGGCCTACAAACACTAAAAACGGTAACCCAGGTTACCGTTTTGCGTTTATTCCGGCAGCGTCCAGTCACCATCGTTGAGCGGGCGCTGCATAATCACCGTATCCCGCCAGTCGCCTTTCTTGTAGCCTACGCTGCGCAGCTGACCGACAATCACGAAACCATGTTTTTTATGCAGACGTAACGAGCCGGCATTGTTATTGCCATCTCCTACCACGGCAATCATCTGCCGCCACGGCCCTTGCTCGCAGCGTGCGATCAGCGCATCCATCAGTGCCGTGCCAAAACCGCGCCCGGTGATGCTGGCATCCACGTAAATCGACTCTTCCAGGGTATAGCGGTAGGCGTGTCGCGGTCGGTAAGGGGTGGCATAGCAGTAGCCCACCACAATGCCGCGATACAGCGCGATAAGCCACGGTAAACCGTTCTCCGCCACGCTTTTCATGCGATGACGCATTTCGTCAATAGTCGGGGGGACTTCTTCAAATGACGCGCGCCCGTGAAGCACATGCCAGGCATAGATCGCGGCAATGGCATGCACATCATCGGGACGGGCGTCGCGCACTTCCAGCTCGGTCTCGGATAAAACATCAATAGCCGACATGATGTGCCTGCTCCTCGTTATCGAAGGCCGGAGAAACGTTTCTCCGGCGATAAGCGGTTACTCTATTACGATTAAGGAGCGCTTAACAATCTCTCAAATTTGGCTGTAGGAATTAATCAGACGTTTGCGTTATGTGCCGCTCCGCGTCTGCGCTCTCTTTCCAGTATTTCTTCCGCGTTGTTTTACCGATGCCGGGATTCATGCTGTTTGTAGGGTCATTCGCGCGATAAAACTGCTTAAGTGCGTCAGGGGCTTTATAAAGATGTCCGACGTTGTGTTCCGCAGGATATTGTGCGCCGCGTTCACGCAGAAGGGCGAGCATCTGCTCCTTCAGTTCGTGTGCATCGACCCCTTTCTTGACGATGTAATCCTGATGGAAGACATAGCACATAAAGTGGCCGTAATAGAGCTTGTGCACCAGCTTGCTGTCGATTTCCGGCGGCAGGTGTTCAAACCACTCGGTGTCGTTACGCCGCAGGGCGATATCGAGCGCCAGAATATCTTCCACCTCTTCGGAATGTACCGCCTGATATCGGATGGCGGCCCCTGCGGCGGCAAAGCGGTGCAGGAAGGCTTTGCTGCCCTCTTCAGGCGTACAGGCAAAGAAATCCCCTTCGGCGGTTTTAAAGAATTCGGTCAGCCAGGCCTGCGCTTCGGCGATCCCGTCTCCGGCCATTTTCAGCAGCAGGTGATGTTCGTACCTGTCGCGCCAGGTTTTCATCCTCTCCGGCAGATGCGCCGGGAAAACGTTGCCCAGCTTCTGCATAAAGCGGTCGGTGAAGTGGGGTTTGAACAGCGACACTTTCTCCAGCATCGCGTCGGTACGGCCCTTCATGGTGAAGAAGAACGGCATTTTGTCGGTGCCGAGCTTGTCGATCATCAGGAACGTGTCTTTGCCGTAGCGCTCGGCGATGTCGTAAATGTCCCGGTGCATGTATTCGCCCGCCACCGGCAGGTGGGTGAATTCGCCCAGAATATGACGGCGGATCTCCGTCAGAACCTCAGGCTGGTTGGTGCCGATGTAGAATACCTGCTGCTTTTTCTCTGCCGGGAAGGTGTCGAGACGCACCGCAAAAACGGCCAGCTTGCCCGCGCAGCCGGAGGATTCAAACAGGCGATCCGGGTCGGCGTTATAGCGCGCCGGCGTATCGGCGTTGATATCCCGCACGCGGGTCACGTAGTCATGATCGTGCGCATGGCGACCGTCGTGCTGAACGTCTTCGTCCTTCACGCGATCGTCGTCGAGCTTGCTGAGGATCTGTTCTGGCGTGACGCCGAGATCGATTCCCAGGTGGTTCACCAGCGTCAGCTTGCCGTTTTCGTCAATACGGGCAAACAGGGACATCTCGGTATAGGCGGGACCGCGCTGCACCAGCGAGCCACCAGAGTTATTGCAGATCCCACCGACCACCGAGGCGCCAATGCAGGAGGAGCCGATCACCGAGTGTGGTTCGCGGCCCAGCGGCTTAAGCGCTTTTTCGAGGGAGTAAAGCGTGGTGCCGGGGAACGCGAGCACCTGCTCGCCTTTATCCAACAGGTGCAGCTTGTCGAGGCGCAGGGTGCTGATAATCACGATGTCACGATCGTAATCGTTGCCGTTCGGCGTGGAGCCTTCGGTCAGGCCGGTGTTGGCCGCCTGCATTAAAATAATCTTGTCGGCGGCGACGCAGGCGCTCAGGACGCGCCACAGCTCCAGCAGCGTGCCGGGGAAAACCACCGCCAGCGCCTCGCCCTGACCGGAGCGGAAGCCCTTGCGGTAGCGGGCGGTTTTAGCCGGGTCGGTAAGCAGGTGAGAGGAGCCAACCAGGCGCGACAGTTCGTTAATAAAGGTTTTGTTATCGTCAGTTCGAACAGAAGACATCTTCCACTCCTTGTGGTGGGGCAAATTTCTCGCTGTAAAGCATAGCGCGATTAACTGTTAAGCGGTCGAGTATTCACGAGAAAAATCAGAGAATAACCCTGCAACGATCGGAGGGTTTGTGGCACACTGCGCTTTTCGCACGGTATGGCCGAGATCGTCCGGCGGTTATTGATGAGAGAGTAAAACGACATGAAATGGCTATGTTCTGTAGGTGTCGCCGTCAGCCTGGCGCTGCAACCTGCGCTGGCAGAGGATTTGTTTGGCAATCACCCGCTCACGCCTGAAGCGCGGGACGCGTTTGTCACGGAATTGCTCAAGAAAATGACGGTCGATGAGAAAATCGGCCAGCTGCGTCTGATCAGCGTCGGCCCGGATAACCCGAAAGAGGCCATCCGCGAGATGATCAAAGACGGGCAGGTAGGGGCCATCTTTAATACCGTCACCCGCCAGGACATCCGCAAGATGCAGGACCAGGTGATGGATCTCAGCCGCCTGAAAATTCCCCTGTTCTTTGCCTATGACGTGGTGCACGGCCAGCGAACCGTCTTTCCCATCAGCCTCGGCTTAGCGTCTTCCTTTAACCTCGACGCGGTGAAAACCGTCGGGCGCGTGTCGGCTTATGAAGCGGCGGACGACGGCCTGAACATGACCTGGGCGCCCATGGTGGACGTTTCGCGCGATCCGCGCTGGGGCCGCGGCTCGGAAGGCTTTGGTGAAGATACGTATTTAACCTCCACGATGGGTAAAACCATGGTGGAAGCGATGCAGGGCAAAAGTCCCGCGGACCGCTACTCGGTGATGACCAGCGTCAAACACTTTGCGGCCTACGGCGCGGTGGAGGGCGGTAAAGAATACAACACCGTCGACATGAGCCCGCAGCGCCTGTTCAACGACTACATGCCGCCGTACAAGGCAGGGCTGGATGCGGGCAGCGGCGCGGTGATGGTGGCGCTGAACTCGCTGAACGGCACGCCTGCAACCTCTGATTCCTGGCTGCTGAAAGACGTGCTGCGCGACCAGTGGGGCTTTAAGGGCATCACCGTTTCCGACCACGGCGCGATTAAAGAGCTGATCAAACACGGTACCGCCTCCGATCCGGAAGACGCGGTGCGCGTCGCGCTCAAGTCCGGCATCAACATGAGCATGAGCGACGAGTATTACAGCAAATACCTGCCGGGGCTGGTGAAGAGCGGCAAGGTGACGATGGCGGAGCTGGACGATGCCACCCGTCACGTGCTGAACGTGAAATACGACATGGGGCTGTTTAACGATCCGTACAGCCACCTGGGTCCGAAAGACTCCGACCCGGCAGATACCAACGCTGAAAGCCGCCTGCACCGCAAAGAGGCGCGTGACGTCGCGCGCGAAAGCCTGGTGCTGCTGAAGAACCGCCTCGACACGCTGCCGCTGAAAAAATCCGGCACCATTGCCGTGGTGGGTCCGCTGGCCGACAGCAAGCGCGACGTCATGGGCAGCTGGTCTGCCGCGGGCGTGGCTGACCAGTCCGTGACCGTGCTGACCGGTATCAAGAGTGCCGTCGGTGAAAACGCCAAAGTGATTTACGCCAAAGGGGCGAACGTCACCAACGATAAAGACATCGTGACCTTCCTCAACCAGTACGAGGAAGCGGTGAAGGTCGATCCGCGCACGCCGAAGGAGATGATTGACGAAGCGGTGAAAGCCGCGAAGCAGTCTGACGTCGTTGTCGCGGTCGTGGGTGAGGCGCAGGGTATGGCGCACGAAGCCTCCAGCCGTACCGATATCACCATTCCACAGAGCCAGCGCGCTCTGATTGCCGCCCTGAAAGCCACCGGCAAGCCGCTGGTGCTGGTGCTGATGAACGGTCGTCCGCTGGCGCTGGTGAAAGAGAACCAGCAGGCTGACGCCATCCTGGAAACCTGGTTCGCCGGTACCGAAGGCGGTAACGCCATCGCCGACGTGCTGTTTGGCGATTACAACCCGTCGGGCAAGCTGCCGATGTCCTTCCCGCGCTCCGTCGGGCAGATCCCGGTGTACTACAGCCACCTGAACACCGGTCGCCCGTATAACGCCGACAAGCCGAACAAGTACACCTCTCGCTACTTTGACGAAGCTAACGGCCCGCTCTATCCGTTTGGTTACGGCCTGAGCTACACCACCTTCAAGGTCTCCGACGTGAAAATGTCGGCGCCGACCCTGAAGCGTGACGGCAAGGTCACCGCCAGCGTTGAGGTGACCAACACCGGCAAGCGCGAAGGGGCAACGGTGATTCAGATGTACGTTCAGGATGTCACCGCGTCGATGAGCCGTCCGGTGAAACAGCTGCGCGGCTTTGAGAAGGTCAACCTGAAGCCGGGGGAAACCAAAACCATCAGCTTCCCGATCGACGTGGATGCGCTGAAGTTCTGGAACCAGCAGATGAAATACGATGCGGAACCGGGCAAATTTAACGTCTTTATCGGCGTGGACTCCGCCCGCGTGAATAAAGGCGAGTTCGAGCTGCTGTAACCTTTCCCTCCTTTGCCTCCCCCCGTCCTGCGGGGGAGGCGTCTTACCTTATGCTAAAAAGGCATTTTGACGGTTAATTCCGCCGTTTTAAGCTACGCTTTTCTCTCAAGCCTCTGAAAAAGGCAGCAAAAAAATGAGGATAGCGGAATGACGATTGCAAAGGGGATGTTGGGATCTGCGGTGTTACTGGCGGCGCTGAGCCTGCCGTTACAGGCGGCGGAGCCGGTAAAAGTGGGTTCGAAGATCGATACCGAAGGCGCGCTGCTCGGCAATATCATCTTGCAGGTGCTGGAAAGCCACGGCGTGAAAACGGTCAATAAAGTCCAGCTCGGCACCACGCCCGTCGTGCGCGGCGCGATTACCTCCGGCGAGCTGGATATCTACCCGGAATACACCGGCAACGGCGCATTCTTCTTCAAAGATGAAAACGATCCGGCATGGAAAAACGCCAAAGCCGGGTATGAGAAAGTCAAAAAACTCGACGCGGAACAGAACAAACTGGTCTGGCTGACCCCGGCGCCGGCCAACAATACCTGGACTATCGCCGTGCGCAAGGACGTGGCAGAGAAAGGGAAGCTGACTACCCTGGCGGATCTCAGCCGCTACCTGAAAGAGAAGGGCGACTTTAAGCTTGCGGCGTCGGCGGAGTTCATCGAGCGTCCTGACGCGCTGCCCGCGTTTGAAAAAGCCTACGACTTCAAGCTCGACCAGGCTCAGCTGCTCTCGCTGGCGGGTGGGGATACCGCGGTGACCATCAAAGCGGCGGCACAGCAAACTTCCGGCGTTAACGCGGCCATGGCCTACGGTACCGACGGCCCGGTGGCGGCGCTTGGCCTGCAGACCCTGACCGATCCAAAAGGCGTACAGCCAATTTACGCGCCGACCCCGGTGGTGCGTGAGGCGGTGCTGAAAGCGTACCCGGACATTGCAGAATGGCTCAAACCGGTCTTCGAAAAGCTGGATGAAAAAACGCTGCAGCAGCTGAATGCCAGCATTGCCGTCGAGGGGCTGGATGCCAAAAAAGTGGCCGCCGACTTCCTGAAACAACAAGGGCTTGTGAAGTAACGGGAAAAGGCTGTGCCAATAAAATGTCATAACCGCGTCCTGCTGCTGCTGGCCTGCGTAGCCATCGCGGCGGTCGCGTTACCGTTTGTTAACGTTGCCCCAAACCGCCTGATGTCGGGGGAGGGCAAAGCGCTCTGGCAGGTCTGGTCGTTTACGCCGGGGTGGCTGGCGGCGGCGCTGGGCGCGTGGGTGATCCTGTCGCTCTGGCAGGGACGCCTGGCCCAGTGGCTGACGCTGCTTCTCTCTGAAGGGCTGTTTATTCTCCTGTTCTGGAGCGCTGGGCTGGCGGCGACGCATATGGCCTCGGCGGAAAGTCCGCTGGCGAGAACCACTATCGGCAGCGGCCTGTGGCTGTGGCTGGCGCTCTGCCTGCTGGCCTGCAGCGATGCGATTCGTCGACTCATCCCCAGCGCCGTCTGGCGATGGGTGCTCAATGCGCAGATATGGTGTATTCCTTTACTCCTGCTGTTCAGCGGTGAGCTGAACAACCTCTCGCTGTTAAAAGAATACGCCAACCGTCAGGAGGTGTTTGATGATGCCCTCGCGCAGCACCTGACGATCCTCTTCGGTACGCTCTTTCCGGCGCTTCTGGTTGGGATCCCCCTTGGCATGTGGTGCTATCGCCATCCTTCACGCCAGGGCGGGGTTTTTACCGTGCTCAATGTTATCCAGACCATTCCTTCCGTCGCGCTGTTTGGCCTGCTGATTGCGCCGCTGGCCGGGCTGGTGAAGTCGTTTCCGGCGCTGGGAATGCTGGGAATAGCCGGAACGGGATTAACGCCCGCGCTTATCGCGCTGGTGCTGTATGCCCTGCTGCCGCTGGTACGCGGCGTGGTCGCGGGCTTAGGTCAGGTCGCACCTGACGTGCTGGAAAGCGCCCATGCGATGGGAATGAGCGCGCGGCAGTGTTTCTGGAAAATTCAGCTGCCGCTGGCGCTGCCCCTGCTGTTGCGCAGCCTGAGGGTGGTGGCGGTCCAGACCGTCGGCATGGCGGTGATTGCGGCGCTGATTGGCGCGGGCGGCTTTGGCGCGCTGGTCTTCCAGGGGCTGCTGAGCAGTGCCCTGGATCTGGTGTTATTGGGCGTAGTGCCCACGATTGCGCTGGCGGTGGTCGTCGATGCACTGTTTGCCTTATGGCTCGCGCTGCTCGGGAGAAGAGCCAATGATTGAATTTCATGATGTCAGTAAAACCTTTGCCGGTCGCCCCGCGGCGAGCCACCTGAACCTGAACTTTGCCGAGGGCGCGTTTTCCGTGCTGATTGGCACCTCCGGGTCGGGCAAATCCACCACCCTGAAGATGATCAACCGGCTGGTGGAGCATGACAGCGGGCTGATCCGCTTTGCCGGGGAAGAGATCCGCAGCCTGCCGGTGCTGGAGCTGCGCCGTCGGATGGGCTATGCCATTCAGTCCATCGGCCTGTTTCCGCACTGGACGGTGGCGCAGAACATCGCCACCGTGCTGCAGCTGGAGAAATGGTCGCGGACGAAAATCGCCGAACGTGTTGATGAGCTGATGGCTCTGCTGGGGCTAGAGCCCGCGCTGCGCGATCGCTACCCGCACCAGCTTTCCGGCGGGCAGCAGCAGCGCGTGGGCGTGGCGCGCGCGCTGGCGGCCAACCCGCAGGTGCTGCTGATGGATGAACCCTTCGGCGCGCTGGATCCGGTCACGCGCGGCGCGTTGCAGGCGGAGATGACCCGCATTCACCGCATTCTCGGACGCACGATCGTGCTCGTGACGCACGATATTGATGAAGCCCTGCGCCTGGCTGACCATCTGGTGCTGATGGATCATGGCGAAGTGGTGCAGCAGGGCTCGCCGCTTGAGCTGTTAACCTGGCCGAAGAACGACTTTGTGCGCGAGTTTTTTGGCCGCAGCGAGTTGGGCGTCAGGCTGCTCTCCCTGCGCACGGTGAGCGACTATATGCGTCGGGAGGCGGCGCCGGTGAGCGGCGAACCGCTGCAGGCGCAGATGAGCCTGCGGGATGCGCTCTCCGCGTTTGTCGCGCGCCAGTGCGAAGTATTGCCCGTTTCGGATGCCCGGGGCGCGCCGTGCGGCACCTTACACTTTCGCGATCTGCTGGCCGGGGAGGTGACGCGTGAAGGCACTGCGTGATCCGCTTCTCTGGCTGGTAGCGCTCTTTGTCGGCTTACTGTTTCTGATGCCCCACAGCGCGGCGCTGTTTAACGGTCTCTTTCCCGGGCTGCCGCGGCCGGTGTATCAACAGGAGAGCTTCATTAATCTCGCCCTGGCGCATCTCTGGCTGGTGGCGCTCTCAAGCGCCATCGCGGTTGTGCTGGGCGTGGGGGCGGGCATCGCGGTCACGCGGCCCGCGGGCCGGGAGTTTCGCCCGCTGGTGGAGACGATTGCGGCCATCGGACAGACGTTTCCCCCGGTGGCGGTGCTGGCGATAGCGGTGCCGGTGATGGGCTTTGGCCAACAGCCTGCCATCATTGCGCTGATTCTGTACGGCGTATTGCCGGTGCTGCAGGGCACGCTGGCGGGCCTCGCGGCGGTACCTGCGTCCGTGCTGAGCGTGGCGGAAGGGATGGGGATGAGTCGCGGTCAGCGGCTTCGCAAGGTTGAACTGCCGCTAGCGGCACCGGTTATCATTGCCGGGATCCGCACGTCGGTCATCATTAACATCGGGACGGCGACCATTGCGTCGACGGTCGGCGCTAATACGCTGGGCACGCCGATCATTATCGGCTTAAGCGGGTTTAATACGGCGTATATTGTGCAGGGAGCGCTGCTGGTTGCGCTGGCGGCAATCGTCGTCGATCGCGCTTTTGAGCGGCTGGCGCTGTACCTCAGCCGACACCGCCGCGAACAATAAACGAGTACCCTGCCAGCATCACGCCGCCGATACCGCTTACGGCCATCAGGACAAAAAGGGTAATAATGGCCAGTTTGGTTGCCTTCATCATGTGCTCCTGTTGTTAACGGAACAATTATACGGTGAAGCGCAGCTGTTAATGAACCATTAAATGCCGTTATGGCTCATCCGGACCAAGGGAATAGACCGGGTAACCATTCTCACGCCATTCCGTCAGCAGCTGTTGCTGCGAAGCGGACGGCACTTCGCCACACCAGACCAGCAGGGTCTGGCCGTCGAAAAACTCAGGTCTGAGCTGCGCCAGCGAGTGCGCCAGAACATCCACGCGCCAGCCCTTCTGGGTGGCAATCCACGCTTCCAGCCACAGGCGGGTGGTATCGTGTACGTTCCAGCCGACAACCAGCGCATCTTTTCCGGCTTTGTTCTTCGCTGAGGCAAGGCAGACGGCAATGTAGTTGATCAGCACGCCGTCGAGCATGCTGAGCAGCGCCTGTAGGGTGGACTGCTGGCACTGCAGGCGTCGCCTCAGCGGAATGAAAAGATGGGATATCAGCGTCTGCGCCGGGTAATCGCGACCCTGCTCTTTTATCCATCCACGCAGGCGCTGCAGGTTGCCCGCCTGCAGGAGCCGCAGCAGGGTTTCCTGTTGTTCGCGCCAGAGATGTTGCGTATCCGGGTCGTCGTGGCTCAGCAGGGACTTCACTTTCCCAACCTGCACGCCGTTGTCGATCCAGCTTTTGATTTCACGAATGCGGTCGATATCGTCATCATTAAAAAGGCGATGCCCACCGTCGGTCCTCTGCGGTTTGAGTAATCCATACCGTCGCTGCCACGCCCGTAGGGTAACGGGATTGATATCACAAAGGAGTGCCACTTCACCGATCGTGTAAAGCGCCATATTCGCCCCCTGGCTTACGCGTCCCCAGCTTAACTGTAGACCCACTTTGCCGAACCAGGAAGAATTGATTGTTTTTTGCACAAAGAATGCGAAGCGTATGCGATATTCTGAAAAAGGTGTGATAACGGGCACGATTTTACGCTTTTTTGGGATGCTTCAAAGAAAGTTGAGCCGCATCCGTGTATGTTACGCGTTTTTTAGCGTGTGCGGTTTTGAGTATGTACGAGTTTAACCTGGTGCTGCTGTTGCTTCAGCAGATGTGCGTGTTTCTGGTCATTGCCTGGCTGATGAGCAAAACGCGCCTGTTTATCCCGCTGATGCAGGTCACCGTCCGTCTGCCGCACAAATTCCTCTGCTACGTCGTATTTTCCATATTCTGCATTATGGGGACCTGGTTTGGTCTTCATATCGAAGACTCTATTGCCAATACGCGCGCTATCGGCGCGGTGATGGGCGGGCTGCTCGGCGGTCCCGTCGTCGGGGGGCTTGTCGGTTTAACCGGGGGGCTGCATCGCTATTCCATGGGCGGGATGACGGCGCTGAGCTGTATGATCTCTACGATCGTTGAAGGGCTCCTCGGCGGCCTGGTGCACAGCTATATGATCAAGCGCGGTCGCCCGGATAAAGTCTTCAGCCCGCTCACCGCCGGAGCCATTACCTTTGTGGCCGAAATGGCGCAGATGGCGATCATTCTGCTGATTGCCCGTCCGTTTGAGGATGCGCTGCACCTGGTCAGCAGCATTGCCGCTCCGATGATGGTGACCAATACCGTGGGCGCGGCGCTGTTTATGCGCATTCTGCTCGACAAGCGCGCCATGTTTGAGAAGTACACCTCGGCCTTTTCCGCCACGGCGCTGAAGGTTGCCGCCTCGACGGAAGGGATCCTGCGCCAGGGGTTCAACGAAGAGAACAGCATGAAGGTGGCCCAGGTGCTCTACAAGGAGCTGGATATCGGCGCGGTGGCGATAACCGATCGGGAAAAGCTGCTGGCCTTTACCGGTACGGGCGACGATCACCATCTGCCGGGCAAGCCGATCTCCTCAGCCTATACGCTGCGCGCCATCGAAACCGGCGAGGTGGTGTATGCCGACGGTAACGAAGTGCCTTACCGCTGTTCGCTGCATCCCCAGTGCAAGCTGGGCTCCACGCTCGTGATTCCGCTGCGCGGCGAGAATCAGCGGGTGATGGGCACCATCAAGCTGTATGAGGCGAAAAACCGTCTGTTCAGCTCCATCAACCGCACGCTGGGGGAGGGGATCGCCCAGCTGCTGTCCGCGCAAATCCTCGCCGGGCAGTATGAGCGGCAGAAAGCCCTGCTGACGCAGTCGGAGATTAAGCTGCTACATGCGCAGGTCAATCCGCATTTCCTGTTCAACGCCCTCAATACGCTTAAAGCGGTGATCCGCCGCGACAGCGATCAGGCCGCGCAGCTGGTGCAGTTTCTGTCGACCTTTTTCCGCAAGAACCTGAAGCGGCCGTCGGAGATCGTGACCCTCGCCGATGAGATTGAGCACGTGAATGCCTATCTGCAGATTGAGCAGGCGCGTTTCCAGTCGCGTCTGCAGGTGTCGCTCTCCGTGCCGGACGAGCTGGCGTATCAGCATCTTCCGGCCTTTACCCTGCAGCCGATTGTCGAAAACGCCATTAAGCACGGTACATCACAGCTGCTGGGAAGGGGGGAGATAACCATTGCCGCCAGCCGATTCAACCATCACCTGGTGCTGGATATTGAAGATAATGCCGGGCTTTATCAGCCTTCCGCCTCCGGCGGATTAGGGATGAGCCTGGTGGATAAACGCCTGCGCGCCCATTTTGGCGATGACTGTGGCATTACCGTCGCCTGCGAGCCCGACCGATTTACCCGTATTACCCTACGACTGCCGCTGGAGGAAAACGCATGTTAAAAGTGCTGATTGTGGATGACGAGCCGCTGGCACGGGAAAACCTGCGCGTTCTGCTGCAGGAGCAGCCGGATATTGAGATTGTGGGGGAGTGCGCCAACGCCATTGAGGCTATCGGCGCGGTGCACAAGCTGCGCCCGGACGTGCTGTTCCTTGATATTCAGATGCCCCGCATCAGCGGGCTGGAGATGGTCGGCATGCTTGACCCGGACCATCGTCCCTACATCGTGTTTCTGACGGCGTTCGACGAATATGCCGTTAAGGCCTTTGAGGAGCATGCGTTTGATTATTTACTCAAGCCGATTGAAGAGAAGCGTCTGGATAAAACGCTCACCCGTTTACGCCAGGAGCGTACCGTGCAGGACGTCACGCTGCTGCCGGAGAACCAGCAGCCGCTGAAGTTTATCCCCTGCACCGGGCACAGCCGGATCTATCTTCTGCAGATGGATGATGTTGCCTTTGTCAGCAGCCGCCTGAGCGGGGTATTTGTTACCAGCGCGGAAGGGAACGAAGGGTTTACCGAGCTGACCCTGCGCACGCTGGAGAGCCGCACGCCGCTGATTCGCTGTCACCGCCAGTACCTGGTGAATATGGCGCATCTGAAGGAGATCCGCCTGGAAGATAACGGCCAGGCCGAGCTGGTGCTGCGCGCCGGGCAAACCGTCCCGGTCAGCCGCCGCTACCTGAAGAGTTTGAAAGAGGCGATTGGGCTGTAAAGCTGGTACACTGCGCGCCATTGCATCATCGACATTCGAAGGCTCTATGCTAAGTAACGATATTCTTCGTAGCCTGCGCTACACCCTGAAAGCGAACAATAACGACATGGTGCGCATTCTTGCGCTGTCCGACATGGAATCCACGTCTGCGAGTTTTGACACATGGATGACCAAAGAAGACGAAGAGGGGTTTGTCCGCTGTCCTGATATCATTCTGTCGGGCTTCCTGAACGGCCTGATTTACGATAAGCGTGGCAAAGATCCTGCCGCGCCAGAGCTGGCGCTGGAGCGTCGGGTGAACAACAACACGGTGCTGAAAAAGCTGCGTATCGCGTTCTCGCTGAAAACGGACGATATCGTGGCGATCATGACCGAGCAAAAATTCCGCGTATCCGTGCCGGAAGTGACCGCCATGATGCGCGCGCCGGATCATAAAAACTACCGCGAGTGCGGCGACCAGTTTCTGCGTAATTTCCTGCGCGGGCTGACCCACCGGGTGCATCACCCGAAGGCGTGATGTTTAGCCGGGTGGCGGCTTCGCCTTACCCGGCCTACAAAACCCGTAGGCCCGTGCAGGCGTAGCGCCGCCGGGCAAAAAAAAGCCGGAGATAATCTCCGGCTTTTTTGTTGTCATCCCTAAACCACCTCCTGGGGAGGTGGTGATTGATCCTGTAAGGCTATAGCCTGAAGAATGCCCATGCCGGAATATCTCTTCTTACTCACCACAAGTAAAAGGAGACAG
>NZ_VDAS01000026.1:0-62232 GCF_019584165.1 Enterobacter sp. EC_64 | reverse complement strand
GAACAAACGCACGAACAGCAGATGGAATTGCTAGAGTAGAAACAGGAAGGAAACAATAGCCCCCCTTACAGGGGGCATTCTAGAAAGCCACCTTCTAAGAAGGTGGTCTTTTACTGCCCAGCGTCGCTACGCTTGCAGGGCCTACGGGTTTTGTAGGTCGGGTAAGCGTAGCGCCACCCGACTAAGCCAGCTGTTTACGGCTAATCAACGGCCCGTCAATCTTCTTCATCGAGCGGTCCAGCACTTCCTCAATCACTGACGACAGCTCGTTCAGCTCAAACTTCGCGACGTAGCCATCCGCCTTCACCTTGCGAATATGGTCTTCGTTGGCGTTGCCGGAAAGGGAAGAGTGGATCACCACCGGAATATCTTTCAGTACCGGATCGGTTTTGATTTTGCGCGTCAGCGTAAAACCGTCCATCTCCGGCATTTCGAGGTCGGTCAGCACCAGCGCGATCTTATCGGTGATCGGCACGCCCTCAGCCTGCGCCTGTGCGGCCAGAACCCCAATTTTCTCCCACGCCTCTTTGCCGGTGATATGCAGCTGCGCCGGGATCTCCATCGCCTGCAGGCCTTTCTCCAGCATCGAGCGCGCCACTTTGGAGTCTTCAGCGACGATGGCGACCGCGCCCGGCTTGATATGGAATTTGGTGGTCTTCAGATTGGTGGCGTGCAGATCGTGGTTGGCCGGGGTGATGTCATACAGGATCTGCTCAACGTCCAGCACCATCGCCAGATCGTTGGTATCCGTTTTCTCATCCAGGCAGGCTATGCTGGTGATATAGCGACCGCTGACGGCGGTTTCCGCCGCGTGCACCTGCTTCCAGTCCAGACGCATGATGTTCTCAACCGACTCCACGGCAAACGCCTGCACGCTGCGCGCATATTCGGTGATCAGCAGGATATTCAGCCCGGTGGTGGGCTTACAGCCCGCCACGGCGGCCAGGTCAATCACCGGGATCACCTGATCGCGGATATTCACCATTCCCATCAGCGGTGATTTCATCCCGGCGGGTTTCGTGAACTCCGGCATCGGCACAATTTCACGCAGCTTAAAGACGTTAATGCCAAACAGCTCAGATTTATTTTCGTTAAGAGAGGTGCCAAGACGGAACAGCAACAGTTCAAAACGGTTCGACAGGGTCAGATTCGCCCTGTCATCAATATCTTTCTGGAAATTATCCATTCTACCCTCGAGAGAAATGCTGACCTTTTAATCGTTATCGGCATCCTGAGGGAAAAATGAAGGACTAAACGCTGACCTGAGCGAAATCTTCGGCCAGCTCACATTCCGGGAACAGCGCGAGGCACTCTGCCAGCAGCTTTTCACAGCCCCGCGCGTCGTAGCGCGAGCTGACGTGGGTGATGATGAGCCTCCCGACGCCCGCGTCACGGGCTAGCTGCGCCGCCTGACGCGTGGAGCTATGGCCCCGGCCGTTGGCTTTCTCTTCCATCGCCGTTTCAAGCGTCGCTTCATGCACCATCACGTCCACGCCCTGGGCCAGCGTGAGCGCCGCCCGGCACGGGGCCGTGTCGCCAAAAATTGCCAGCTTCTTGCCGGGCTGCGGTGCGGCGAGATAATCCTGCCCATTGATGACGCGCCCGTCCTCCAGCGTGACGGTCTCGCCGTGCTTCAGGCGCTGGAACAGCGGCCCAGGTTTTACGCCATCGGCCATTAGTGCGGCGGCATCCAGCGCGCCGGGTTTGTCATGCGCGTCAATACGGTAGCCATAGCATTCCACAGGATGATTGAGCGGTTGAGCACTAACCCGATAATCTCCGTCATCGAATACCAGGCCTTCGCTAATCTCAACCACCTCCAGCGGATAATCCGTCCACGACCCGCTCAGGCGCAGCGTGGTTTCAACAAATTCACGAATACCCGCAGGCCCGTAAATCGTCAGCGGGTTGGCGTTACCGGCCATCGAGCGGCTGCACAGCAGGCCGGGAAGGCCAAACAGATGGTCGCCATGCAGATGGGTGATAAAAATTTTATCCAGCTTGCCGGGGTGATAAGCGGTGTGTAGCAGCTGATGCTGCGTCCCTTCACCACAGTCAAACAGCCACAGCCCGCCGCGGGTGGGGTGTTTAAGATCCAGCAGTATCGCCGTCACATTCCGTGAGCGGGTTGGCACGCCCGCGGACGTACCCAGAAAAATCAGTTCCATAACGCAATCAGCCCTTTGCTGAACGGGGAGGGGTTTAGTATAACGTGATGAACCCCAGGAAGGAGACTGACATGATCCAGTGGCAAGATTTACACCATAGTGACCTCACCGTTCATTCACTTTACGCCCTGCTGAAACTGCGCTGCGAAGTGTTCGTGGTTGAACAGACCTGCCCGTATCAGGACATCGACGGCGACGATCTCGTCGGCGAGAACCGCCATATTCTTGGCTGGCGGGATAACGAACTGGTGGCGTATGCGAGGATTCTGAAAAGCGAGGACGAATTCGAGCCTGTCGTGATTGGTCGGGTCATCATCAGCGGCAAAGCGCGCGGTGAAAAACTGGGCTATCAGCTGATGGAGAAAACGCTGGAGGCATGCCAGAAACAGTGGCCGAACAAGGCGTTATACCTGGGCGCACAGGCGCACCTGCAGTCCTTCTACGGCCACTTTGGTTTCGTGCCGGTCACCGAAGTATACGACGAAGACGGCATTCCCCACGTCGGCATGGCGCGGGAAGCGAAGCAGGCGTAATGGCGAGTCGTTGGCTATAGTTAGCGAACTGGTGTACTAACATGGAGAAAAATATGTCATTTCAATCCTGGGATACCCGTATCGACGACGACCTGGCCTTACTGAGCGAAACGCTGGAAGAGGTGTTACGCTCCTCGGGCGACCCTGCCGATCAGAAATATATTGAGCTAAAAGCCCGCGCCGAGCAGGCGCTGCATGAAGTGAAAAACCGCGTCAGCCATGCGTCTGATACCTACTACTACCGCGCCAAAAAAGCGGTGTACCGTGCCGATGATTACGTGCATGAAAAACCGTGGCAGGGTATTGGCGTGGGGGCTGCCGTCGGGCTGGTACTGGGGCTGCTGTTGGCCCGTCGTTAAGCCGCTTAACCACTCCCTATACGTGGGTACTGCTATTTATGGCCAGTACCCCGTATAATACGAGGTTTTAACAGGGAGAGGTTCGCGTGAATTCGATTTTCCTCGCGCTGGAGCAATTGCGTAACCAGCTTTCGCAAGCGTTACCCGCAACGCCCGGCATACGTCATTTCGACGTCTCTTTCCCGTTAAACGATGCCTTCGACCCTCTCGCCTGGCTTGGGGCGCAGCAGTGCTATCCGCAGTTTTACTGGCAGCAGCGTAACGGCGATGAAGAGCTGGCCGCGCTGGGGGCGGTTATCACCTTTTCCTCTCTGGCGTTAGCCACGCAGTTTTTGCGCGAGCAAAACGCGGCAGGTGATACCCGCATCTGCGGCCTGAACGCCTTTAATCCGGAGCAGGGCAGCCTCTTTTTACCGCGACTGCTCTGGCGACGTACCGCCGGCACCGCTACGCTGCGCCTGCAGCTGTGGAGCGATTATTCACTTCAGGAAGATGCCCATGCCGCGCGGGATTTTTTACAGCAGCTCCAGCCAGCCAGGCCTATCCGCCCGCTGGCCGTTCAGGTTGAGCACGAAAACCATCAGCCGCAACGGGCCGAATGGCTGAGACTTGTCGGCAGGGCGACCGAAACCATCGCGCGCGGTGATTTTGAAAAGGTTGTCCTTGCGAGGGCCACCGATCTTCAGTTTACACAGCGCATTAACCCCGTCGCGCTGATGGCGGCCAGCCGCGCCCTCAATTTACATTGCTATCACTTCTGCATGGTATTCGACGCCAGCAACGCGTTTCTCGGCTCGACGCCCGAGCGTCTCTGGCGGCGACGCGGCACGCTGCTGCGCACCGAAGCGCTGGCGGGCACCGTCGCCAGCCATACCGATGATAAAAAGGCGCAGCGTCTGGGCGAGTGGCTGCTGAACGACGATAAAAACCAGCGCGAGAATATGCTGGTCGTGGAAGATATCTGTCAGCGTCTTCAGCACTCTACGCAGACGCTTGAGGTACTGCCTGCCCAGGTGGTACGCCTGCGTAAGGTGCAGCATCTGCGCCGCTGTATCTGGACCGAGCTCAAACAGGCCGACGACGAGCAGTGCCTGCATATGCTACAGCCGACGGCGGCCGTTGCCGGTTTGCCGCGACAGCCTGCGCGCGAGTTTATTCAGAAGGTTGAGCCCTTTAACCGCGAGTGGTACGCCGGTTCGGCCGGGTATTTATCGCCTGACCAGAGTGAGTTCTGCGTGGCGCTGCGTTCAGCCCGCGTCCATGAGGACTCGCTGCGGCTCTACGCCGGGGCCGGCATTGTCAGCGGATCTGACCCGGAGCAGGAGTGGCAGGAGATTGAAAACAAAGCGGCCGGGTTGCGCTCTCTGCTCCTAAGGGATTAATACTGATTCGCGCAATCCCGATTCACATCAAAATTCCAATTTTTTCTATTATTTATACTGTGTCGCATTCTTGATACCGGACAATCTCATGTCAGTAAGTTCTTTTAACCGACGCTGGGCGGCGGTGATCCTTGAAGCCCTGACGCGCCATGGCGTCAGGCACGTGTGTATTGCACCGGGTTCTCGCTCAACGCCGCTGACGCTGGCGGCCGCCGAAAACCGGGCGTTGATTCACCACACCCACTTTGATGAGCGCGGCCTCGGTCATCTTGCGCTCGGTCTGGCGAAGGTCAGCAAAGAACCCGTGGCGGTGATTGTCACTTCCGGTACTGCCGTGGCGAACCTCTATCCGGCTCTGATTGAAGCCGGGTTAACCGGTGAAAAGCTGATTCTGCTGACGGCCGATCGTCCCCCTGAGCTTATCGACTGCGGCGCCAATCAGGCCATCCGTCAGCCGGGACTCTTTTCTTCGCATCCTTCGCAGACGATTTCGCTGCCCCGTCCCACCCAGGATATTCCGGCAAGCTGGCTGGTCTCCACCGTCGATCATGCCATGGAGACGCTGCGCGGCGGGGCGCTGCATATTAACTGCCCGTTTGCCGAGCCGCTGTATGGCGAGCTGGACGATACGGGTCTTGACTGGCAGCAGACCCTCGGTGACTGGTGGCAGAGTGAAAAACCGTGGCTGCGCGAGCAGACGCACCTTGAGAGCGCGAAGCAGCGCGACTGGTTCTTCTGGCGGCAGAAGCGCGGCGTGGTTATCGCCGGGCGCATGAGCGCTGCCGAAGGCAAGCTGGTCGCCGAATGGGCGCAAACCCTGGGCTGGCCGCTGATCGGCGACGTGCTTTCCCAGACCGGGCAGCCGCTGCCGTGCGCGGATCTCTGGCTGGGTAATGCCAAAGCGGTCACCGAGCTGTCGCAGGCGCAGATTGTGGTCCAGCTTGGATCGAGTTTAACCGGCAAGCGGTTACTGCAGTGGCAGGCCACCTGCACACCGGACGAATACTGGCTGGTGGACGCGCTGGAAGGGCGTCTTGATCCGGCGCACCACCGCGGTCGTCGTCTGGTCAGCCGTATCGACGCCTGGCTGGCGCTCCATCCGGCTGAAAAACGCAAACCCTGGGCGGTTACCCTCCCGGACCTGTCGCGCCAGGCGTGGGAATTGACCCATGCGCGCTGTGAAGCGTTCAGCGAGGCCGGGCTGGCGCACCGTATTCGCCAGTACCTGCCCGAGCAGGGGCAGCTGTTTGTCGGCAACAGCCTGGTCGTGCGGCTGATTGACGCCTTTTCGCAGCTGCCCGCGGGCTACCCGGTGTACAGCAACCGTGGCGCCAGCGGCATCGACGGGCTGATCTCGACGGCGGCGGGCGTGCAGCGCGCCAGCGCAAAATCGACGCTGGCCATCGTGGGGGATCTCTCCGCGCTTTACGATCTCAACGCGCTGGCGCTGCTGCGTCAGGCGTCTGCCCCGTTTGTGCTGATCGTGGTTAACAACAACGGCGGGCAGATTTTCTCCCTGCTGCCCACGCCGCAGAGCGAGCGCGAGCGCTTCTATCTGATGCCGCAGAACGTGCAGTTCGAACACGCCGCGGCGATGTTCAGCCTGAAATATCATCGCCCGGAAAGCTGGGAACAGCTGGATGCGGCGTTAAGCACCGCCTGGAAGCAGCCCGGCGCGACGCTGATTGAGCTGGTGGTGAACGAGGCTGACGGTGCGCAGGCCCTGCAAAGCCTGCTGGCGCAGGTGAGCCAGCTGTGATCCTCTCTGGCGTGCAGCAGGCTGGAAAACCAGGCTATCCCTGGCTGGTCTTTTTGCACGGTTTTTCCGGCGATTGCCGCGAGTGGCAGGGTGTTGGTGAGCGGCTTTGCGATTACCCCAGGCTGTATCTGGATCTGCCGGGACACGGCGGATCCCGGAATCTGGGCGTAACGGGCTTCGACGAGATGAGCGCGTTGCTTACCCGAACTTTTGTTAGTTACAACATACTGAAATTCTGGCTCGTCGGGTACTCCCTCGGCGGCCGCATTGCGATGTTCCATGCCTGCCAGCAGCCGAAGGGGCTGTTGGGCGTGACGGTAGAAGGCGGCCATCCGGGCCTGCAGGATGCCGATGCGCGACAGGCGCGGCTGGCATCCGACCGCCGCTGGGCGACGCGTTTTCGCAGCGAACCGCTGGAAAAGGTATTCGCTGACTGGTACCAACAGTCCGTGTTTGCCTCCCTGACGGACGCCCAGCGCGACGCGCTGATTACCCTGCGCAGCCAGAACAGCGGCGCGGCGCTGGCGATGATGCTCGAGGCGACGTCGCTGGCCGTGCAGCCCGACCTGCGTACCGCGCTCAGCGCACGTGATTTCACTTTTGATTATCTCTATGGCGAACGTGATGAGAAGTTTGCGGCCCTTGCTGCGGAGCTGAACGCCGTTTGCCATGCAATTCCCAACGCCGGACACAACGCCCACCGGGAAAACCCCGACGCGGTTGCCGCGAGTCTGGCTCAGATACTGCGTCTTCGAATAAAGGACACTCTATGATCTATCCTGATGAACACATGCTTTACGCCCCGGTTGAATGGCAGGACTGCTCCGAAGGCTACACCGACATTCGTTACCACAAATCCACCGACGGTATTGCCAAAATCACCATCAACCGCCCGCAGGTGCGTAACGCCTTCCGTCCGCTGACCGTGAAAGAGATGATTCAGGCCCTGGCGGATGCGCGCTACGACGACAACATCGGCGTGATTGTCCTGACCGGCGAAGGCGAGAAAGCGTTCTGCTCCGGTGGCGATCAGAAAGTGCGCGGTGACTACGGCGGATACCAGGACGACGCGGGTACGCATCACCTGAACGTCCTCGATTTCCAGCGTCAGATCCGCACCTGTCCAAAACCGGTGGTGGCGATGGTGGCGGGCTATTCCATCGGCGGTGGCCACGTGCTGCATATGATGTGCGACCTGACCATTGCCGCCGAGAACGCCATCTTTGGCCAGACGGGCCCGAAAGTGGGATCTTTCGATGGCGGCTGGGGGGCCTCCTACATGGCGCGCATCGTCGGTCAGAAGAAAGCCCGCGAAATCTGGTTCCTGTGCCGTCAGTACAACGCGCAGGAAGCGCTGGATATGGGCCTGGTGAACACCGTGGTGCCGCTTGCCGATCTCGAAAAAGAGACCGTGCGCTGGTGCCGTGAAATGCTGCAAAACAGCCCGATGGCGCTGCGCTGCCTGAAAGCGGCACTCAACGCCGACTGTGACGGTCAGGCGGGGCTGCAGGAGCTGGCGGGCAATGCCACCATGCTGTTCTACATGACCGAAGAGGGCCAGGAAGGGCGCAACGCGTTTAACGAAAAACGCCAGCCAGACTTCAGCAAATACAAACGGAATCCGTAATGCGTCGCGCGCAGGTTTACCGCTGGCAGATACCGATGGACGCGGGCGTGGTGCTGCGTGAACGGCGGTTAAAAACCCGTGACGGCTTCTTTGTGCATCTGCAGCAGGGCGAGCGGGAAGGCTGGAGCGAGATTTCGCCTCTGCCGGGATTTAGCCTCGAGTCGCTGGATGACGCGCGGGCGGCCTTGCTGGCGTGGGCGGACGCGTGGCGCGAGGGTGCAAATCCGGCGCTGCCGGAGGTGCCTTCCGCGGCCTTTGGTATCAGCTGCGCGCTGGCCGAGCTGGACGGCAGCCTGCCGGAGGCGGGGAATTACCGCACAGCACCGCTCTGCACGGGCGATCCGGACGAGCTGTTCGCGCTGCTCTCCGCCATGCCGGGCGAGAAAGTCGCGAAAATCAAAGTCGGGCTGTATGAAGCGGTGCGCGACGGCATGGTCGCCAACCTGCTGCTGGAGGCGATCCCCGATCTGCATCTGCGTCTGGACGCCAACCGCGCCTGGACGCCGCTCAAGGCGCAGCAGTTTGCGAAGTACGTCAACCCGGCCTACCGCAGCCGCATTGCCTTCCTGGAAGAGCCGTGCAGAACCCGCGAGGATTCGCGCGCGTTTGCCCGCGAAACGGGGATTGCCATCGCCTGGGATGAAAGCCTGCGCGAGGCCGATTTTGAATTTGCTGCAGAGCCCGGCGTCAGCGCGGTAGTGATTAAACCGACGCTGACCGGCAGCCTGGCGAAAGTGCGCGAGCAGGTCGCGGCGGCGCATGCCCTAGGGCTGACGGCGGTGATCAGCTCGTCGATTGAGTCCAGCCTTGGGCTAACCCAGCTGGCGCGCGTGGCCGCCTGGCTAACGCCGGATACGGTGCCTGGCCTCGACACGCTGAACCTGATGCAGGCTCAGCTTCTCCGCCCGTGGCCGGACAGCGCGCTGCCGTGCCTGGGCTCCGAGGCGCTGGAGCCGTTGCGATGAGTTTTACCGACTGGCCGTGGCGACACTGGTGCGCGCTGTTTGCCGATAAACCGGCCCTGAGGCTGAACGATGAGGTGCTCAGCTGGCAACAGCTGTGCGCGCGCATCGACAGCCTTGCGGCGGGCTTTCACCGGCAGGGCGTGGAGGAGGGCTGCGGCGTGCTGCTGCAGGCCCATAATCATCCGCAAACCCTGCTGGCGTGGCTGGCGCTGCTCCAGTGCGGGGCGCGTATTCTTCCCGTTAATCCGCAGCTACCGCGCCCGCTGCTGGACGTGCTGCTCCCGCAGATGACGCTGCGCTTTGCGCTGGTGCTGGACGGCAGCTACGACGCTCTTCCTGCCCTGTGCATGCGCGAGACAGCCGATGCGTATTGCGCTTCGTGGCAACCGGCGCGGCTGGCCTCCATGACGCTGACCTCCGGCTCCACCGGGCTGCCGAAAGCGGCGGTCCATACCTGCGAGGCCCACCTTGCCAGCGCGCGCGGCGTTTTGGCGCTGATGCCCTACGGTGAAGACGACGACTGGCTGCTTTCGCTGCCGCTGTTTCACGTTTCCGGCCAGGGGATCTTATGGCGCTGGCTGCAGGCTGGCGCGCGGTTAACCGTACGCGAGAAACAGCCTCTGGAGCAGGCGCTGTGCGGCTGCACCCACGCCTCGCTGGTGCCAACCCAGCTCTGGCGTCTGCTGAATGCCCACCAGCCTGTCGCACTGAAAGCGGTGCTGCTTGGCGGGGCGGCCATCCCTGTTGAATTGACCGAACAGGCGCGAGAGCAGGATATACGCACCTTCTGCGGCTACGGTCTGACCGAGTTTGCCTCTACCGTCTGTGCGAAAGAGGCGGACGGCGAGCCGGACGTGGGCTGTGCGCTGCCGGGCAGAGAGGTGCAGGTCGTTAACGGTGAAGTCTGGATCAGGGCGCAAAGCATTGCCTCAGGCTACTGGCGGGATGGCGAACTGATTCCGCTGACCAACGCGCAGGGATGGTTCGCCACACGCGATCGCGGCGAATGGCATGACGGCCGTCTGACGATCCTTGGCCGCATGGACAACCTCTTTTTTAGCGGCGGAGAAGGGATCCAGCCGGAATCGCTGGAGCGCGTTATCGCCACGCACCCACAGGTTAACCAGGTGTTTATCGTTCCGCTGGACGACGCTGAATTCGGGCAACGTCCGGTGGCGGTCGTGGAGTGCGAGCCGGAAACGGATATCACCTGCTTACCCGACTGGGTCAGGGACAAGGTGGCGCGTTTTGAGCAACCCGTCCGCTGGCTGCTGCTGCCGACTGAACTCAAAAATGGCGGCATTAAAGTTTCGCGCCGCGCGCTGCAGGAGTGGGTTAACGCAGCGCTGAAGGGATAATAGCCGTTTCAAATAGTTACAATCTACTGACCGGCCGCACGCAGAGTGCTTGATCCCCGGAAGACCCAGGTTAAAATCTCGCGGTTTTGGGACTTCTCTATAAAAATTGTGCGGGATCACGACAATGAAAAAAGTGGCATTACTGGGCTTCGGCCTGATGGTTGTATCTGCGGCGGCGAACGCCATTAGCATTAACGGCTCGGCGGGTCAGGATTATACCCACCTGGGCTTTGGCATGGGTACCGAGACATCCGGTCTGGCGATGACCGGCGGCTGGACGCATAACGATGACGACGGCGACGCGGCCAGCCTCGGCCTGGGTCTCAACGTTCCTCTTGGCCCGTTCCTGGCGACCGTCGGCGGTAAAGGTATCTATACCAACCCAAATGACGGTGATGAAGGGTACGCGGCAGCAGTGGGCGGCGGTCTGCAGTGGAAAATTGGCGACAGCTTTGGCCTGTTTGGTGAGTACTACTACTCTCCAGATTCCCTCTCAAGCGGTATCGACAGCTATGAAGAGGCCAACGCTGGCGCACGCTGGACCATCATGCGTCCAATCACAATCGAAGCAGGCTATCGCTATCTGAACCTGGCCGGCAAAGACGGTAACCGCGATAACGCGCTGGCCGACGGCCCGTACGTGGGCGTCAGCGCAGGCTTCTAATCTCTCCGGCGCGGCATGCTGTCGCGCCAGTTTCTCTCTGCTCCACCCCGCGTTTGCGCTATAGTGTTTTGACCAAATAAGCGGGAGAACACAATGATTAACGTGGAGATGTTATCCACCGGCGACGAAGTGCTGCATGGACAAATTATTGATACCAATGCTGCCTGGCTGGCCGATCTTTTCTTTGAGCAAGGATTACCGTTAACGCGCCGCAATACGGTGGGCGACAATCTTGAGTCACTGGTCGCTGTTCTGCGCGAGCGCAGTGAACAGTGCGACGTGCTGATTGTGAACGGCGGGCTCGGCCCCACCAGTGACGATCTCAGTGCCCTGGCCGCCGCGACCGCAAAAGGCGAAGGGCTGGTGCTGCATGAGGCGTGGCTCTCGCAGATGGAGCGTTTTTTCTCCGAACGTGGCCGCGTCATGGCCCCCAGCAACCGCAAACAGGCTGAAATTCCCGCCAGTGCTGAACTGGTCGATAACCCGGTCGGTACCGCGTGTGGGTTTGCCATGCAGTTGAACCGCTGTCTGATGTTCTTCACGCCGGGCGTGCCCTCAGAATTTAAAGTGATGGTCGAGCAGCAGATCCTGCCGCGCCTTCGCGATCGTTTTACCCTGCCGGAACCGCCGCTGTGCCTGCGTCTGACCACCTTTGGTCGCTCGGAAAGCGATCTGGCCCAGAGCCTCGATCACCTTCCGCTGCCGCCGGGCGTGTCCATGGGCTATCGCTCCTCCATGCCGATCATTGAGCTTAAGCTGACAGGCCCGGCCGAACAGAAAGAGGCGATGCTGGCGTTGTGGCCCGAGGTGCAGCGCGTGGCGGGCGAAAGCCTGATCTTTGAAGGTACGGAAGGGTTGCCCGCGCAGATTGCGAAGCAGCTGCAGGCGCGTCAACTGAGCGTGACCTTAAGCGAGCAGTTCACCGGTGGCCTGCTGGCACTTCAGCTGTCGCGCGTCAATGCGCCGCTGCTGGCGAGCGAAGTGGTGCCGTTCCAGCAGGAGACCCTGGCGCAGACCGCCCGCTGGGCGTCCGAGAGAAGGGTGAAGCATTTTGCCGGTCTGGCGCTGTTTGTCGGCGGGCTGGATGAAGAACATCTCAACTTCGCGCTGGCGACGCCTGAGGGCACCCACGCCCTGCGGGTGAAAATGAGCATTACCCGCCATAGCCTGGCGGTGCGTCAGGAGGTGTGCGCCATGATGGCGCTGAACATGCTGCGCCGCTGGCTGAATGGCAAAGAGGTGGCCAGCGAGCACGGCTGGATTAACGTGGTTGAGTCGCTGTTCGTGGAGTAACGCCTGTGCCGGGGCCTTTCGCCCCGGCCATGTTCACCCGAGCGCCTTTGCCAGCAGCGTAATCGGATGCTCGCAGCGCTTGCTGGTGGACATCTCAATCTGCCACTTGCAGGTTTCGCAGTCCGTCACCACGATATCCGCGCCGCTCTCCTCAATCTGACGGAACAGCGGAGCGCCGATCGCCTGCGACGTTTCGTAGTTTTCACGCTTAAAGCCGTAGGTTCCCGCAATCCCGCAGCAGCGCGAGTCCAGCACCGTCAGCTCCAGCCCCGGGATTAACCGCAGCAGCTCCAGCGTATAGAGCGACCAGCCCATCTTCTCCATATGACACGGCGTGTGATACACCACTTTCAGCGGCAATTTCCCCAGCGGCAACGTCTGCCCGCTGTCCAGCTTGCGCCACAGGAAGCGTGTTGCCAGCTCGATGTGCTCTCGCAGGCCGGTGTTATCTACGTCCAGCAGATGCGGATACTCATCGCGCAGGGTGAAGGTACAGGTGGACGAGGTCGCCAGCACCGGTATGCCCTTGTCGACGATGGCTTCGCGCAGGGAGGTGACATTGCTTTGAGCCTGCCTGCGCGCTTTATCGGTAAACCCGTTAGCAATCAGCGGCACGCCGCAGCACTTCTCCTTGCTAAGCAGCTGTACGCCGGTTCCCATGGCGTTCAGCACCTTCAGCAGATCTTTACCCAGCTGCGGATGGTTGTAATTCACATAGCAGCCGTGGAAAAAGGCCACCTGCTCGGCGTACTGCGCCTGCTCCGCCGCCACGGATTTATACCAGCGGCGGAAGGTGCCGTGGGAATATTTCGGCAGGCTGCGGTGATGGTCTATCTTCAGCGTGGCATCCAGCAGTTGGCGCACCGGTTTGAGAGCGGTCGCGGCATTCACGATGGGGGCAAAGGGCGTAGAGACGCTGCCCATCAGATCGGTGTGGCTCAGAATCGCGTCCCGCAGCGACGGCTTTTGCGTACTGTAGCGCGCCCGGGCGCGCTGGATAATATCGCCGATTTTCACATCCGACGGGCAGGCGACTTCGCAGCGTTTGCAGTTGATGCAGTATTTCAGGGCTTCATCGTACAGCTTGCCGTCCTTCAGGCGCAGACGCTCGCCGTCCGGCCCGGCCTGTTTAGGGCCGGGATAGCGTGGGTTCACGCCGCTGACCGGGCAGACGGTGGTACACACCGTGCATTTGATGCAGCTTTCAAAACGGGTGTCGTTCATTGTTCAGCCTCCGTGCGCTGGCTAATCTGCTCTGCCACATACAGCGCCGTGATGGCGCAGACTCCGCCACCGCATCCCTGGGCGATGGGATCGTATCCGCCCAGCAGCGAACCGATGGCAAAAAGAGTACTGACGGGCTTACCGGAAAGCTGCGGATGCAGGTGGTTATCGACAATCACGCCGAACTGCTGCCAGGGCTGCGGCGAGAAGAAATCACTCTGATACCAGTCCGCGCGAGAGGCTCGCTGGCGAACATCCAGCCCCATAATGGCTTCCCGAATGCCTTCCCGGCTGCTCAGCAGCCCGTTGCTGAAGAAACTGCCGCTTGCCAGCACCGTATAGCGGGCGCGAAGCGGAATATCCTCGTGGTTTCGCGTCCAGATTTCGCTTACCGCGCCGTCCACCAGGGTAATTTTCTTCACCTCATCCCCCGCCATCCACACGCCGCCCTGGGCAACAAACTGGCGCTGGAGCTGGGTGTGCAGGCGGATGCCGGGGACAGACGGGGGCAGCGTTGGCAGCAGGCCGAGCGAGCAGGGCAGACGATCCGAGAGCCAGCGCCAGAGCCGGTTGTCGCGTAAACCGAAGCAGGCGGGCATCAGCAGGGCGTCACAGTTGTCGCTAAGCGGCCTGAGGGCGTCATACAGCAGCGGCCATTTTTCTTCGTTATCCAGAAAACGGGCGATATTCACCGCGCGAAACTCGCTCGGGTTATCGCGCAGGACATCAAGCTCAGGTAGTTCTATCTCTGCCGTTTCGGCGTTAACGCCCTGGCGACAGAGCGATGCCGCCGCGAGATGGGGCTGGAAATCCAGAAAGCCGCTAATCCCTACCACCCGCACGCGTTCCGCGCGAATGGGGGCAACGGGCACCTCCTCCGGGCTGAGCCACGCGGAACGCAGGGTGCCGAGCGGCGTGACGCGCTGGTGATTGAGCCGGGCGCTGCCCTGCAGACGTGCGCCGCAGTCCGCCAGCAGCGCTTCGGTCTCCAGCGCAAAGCGGTCAATATGCTGCGCGCCAATCAGGTGATACGGATGCTCGGGTGGCAGCTTATCGCGGTACGCTTCGTCCACCAGATCCAGCGAGCCCGACGAGAAGTGCAGGGCGCTCTGCCCCCGGGTGATAATGGCGCAGCGCAGCCCCTGCTTCGTGAGCTTAATGCCGCAGAGCAGGCCCGCCAGCCCGCCGCCGACAATCACGGTATCAAATTTCATCGTGTTGCTCCTTCTCCAGACCGCAAAGTCCCTGGTAGACCCAGCGGGTAAATTCACTTTCACGCAGGGCATCGCCCCAGGCGACAGGCTGAATGCCTTTCCAGCGCTCGTTTAAAAACGCGCTGAGCTGATCGAGCGACTGGGTGGCGGTGGTGGTATGAAAACGCTGCAGCAGCCCCGCAGCACGGCAGGCGCACAGCTCGCCCTGACAGGTGCCCATTCCGACGCGGGTGCGGCGGCGGAGATCGAGCAGGCTGTTGACCATCAGGTTCTCCACCGCGTACTGCACTTCCCCGGCCGTCACGGCTTCGCACTCGCACACCAGGCTGCGGCTCAATCTTCCTTCACCAAGCCACGGTGGCGTTCTGTCGCCGTGGCGGTATACCGCGGACCCGCGCAGCGGCGCGGGCAGGGAGATAATTTTTTGCAGCGTTTTTTCGGTGGACTGCCGCGAGCCGGGCAGGGCTTGTTCTGCCGTCACGCACCGTTCGGTATTGCCCAGCTTGCGGCAGACGGCATCGGTCGCCCACTCGGCCATCAGGCGGTAGGTCATCAGCTTGCCGCCGGTGATGGTGATAAACCCGTCCATGCCGTCGCGCGCGGCGTGATCGAGCAGCACGATGCCCCGGCTGACGTTCCGTCCGCTCGGGTCGTTGTCGCTGGCGACCAGCGGACGCACGCCCGCGTAGGCGCGCAGAATCCGCGTCTTGGCCATCACCGGGGCCAGTTTTTCCCCTTCCCGCAGCAGGATATCTACCTCTTCAGCGGTGACGCGGTTGTAATCAATCTCGCTGTAGTCCACGTGCGTTGAAGTCGTCCCGATTAACGAAATGGTGTCGCCCGGAACGAGGATATCGGCGTCAGACGGCTTGCGGCAGCGGTTAATCACGTGGTTATTGATGCGGTGGTCGAGGATCAGCAGCGAGCCTTTCGCCGGGAACATGCGCACCGACAGGTCCGCATATTCCGCTATACGCTGGCCCCAGATCCCCGCCGCGTTAACCACTACGGCGGCATACAGCTCGCCGTGCTCGTTGTACTGCGTATCAAACACCCGCACCCCACAGATGCGATGACCTTCGCGAATAAGCCCGGTCACTTCATGTCCGGTCAGAATGCGTGCGCCATGCTCACGGGCGTCCAGCATGTTGGCGGCGGTCAGGCGAAACGGATCGACGGTACCGTCAGGGACTTTAACCGCGCCGATAAGCGCCGGGTTGACCGACGGTTCCAGCCGCCGCGCCAGCGCCGGATCCATGGCCTCCGCCTGAATGCCCGCGGCAGTGCAGGCGGTAATAAAGGTCTCCTGAAAGGCGAGGTCATCTTCGGGAAGGGTAATAAAGAGGCCGTCGGTCGGCTCAATGCAGTGGCGTGCGATACGCTTGAGGATCTGGTTTTCAGCAATACATTCGCGCGCGGATTCCGCGTCGGTGACCGCATACCGGGCACCGCTGTGCAGCAGGCCGTGGTTCCGTCCGGTTGCGCCCGTGGCGATATCATGGCGTTCCAGAAGCGTAACGCTTAAGCCGCGAAGGGCGCAATCGCGCGCGATCCCGGCGCCGGTTGCGCCACCACCAATGATTATCACATCACTATAACGAGGATCGTGACTGGTCATTGTTTACCCTCTATGTTCGTTTTTTATCATTTAGCCATAGTAATTTTGTGGTTTGTTTGATTTCGAACATAAACGCGCGGAATTCGAAAGTGAAACGTGATTCCATGCGCTTTTTTGCGCATTCTGTCATATTTCTGTAACAATCTGTGCGTTGATTCACAGTAACAATCACCGTGATTTCTTAACATCCCCGCCTCTGGAATTCAGGTGCGAGCCACCTGCTCATTCATTTCAAGGCCACGGAGGCTGTTATGCTCAGTATCTTCAAACCTGCGCCCCACAGGGCGCGTCTGCCAGAGGCAGAAATAGATCCGCTCTATCGCCGTCTGCGTTGGCAAATCTTCCTGGGGATCTTCTTCGGGTACGCGGCGTACTACCTTGTACGTAAAAACTTCGCGCTCGCCATGCCGTATCTGGTAGAGCAGGGCTTCTCCCGCGGCGATCTGGGGTTCGCGCTGTCGGGGATATCCATCGCCTACGGTTTTTCCAAATTCATCATGGGTTCCGTGTCGGATCGCTCGAATCCGCGCGTGTTCCTGCCTGCCGGTCTGATCCTGGCGGCAGCGGTGATGCTGTTTATGGGCTTTGTGCCATGGGCAACCTCCAGCATTGCCATCATGTTCGTGCTGCTGTTCCTCTGCGGCTGGTTCCAGGGAATGGGGTGGCCGCCGTGCGGACGCACCATGGTGCACTGGTGGTCGCAGAAAGAGCGCGGCGGCATCGTGTCGGTGTGGAACTGCGCCCATAACGTGGGCGGCGGTATTCCGCCGCTGCTGTTCCTGCTGGGGATGGCCTGGTTCAACGACTGGCACGCGGCGCTCTACATGCCTGCCTTTGGTGCCATTCTGGTGGCGATTATTGCCTTCGCCCTGATGCGCGATACGCCGCAGTCCTGCGGCCTGCCGCCGATTGAAGAGTACAAAAACGACTATCCGGATGATTACAGCAAGGAGCACGAAGAAGAGCTGACCGCAAAACAGATCTTCATGAAGTACGTCCTGCCGAACAAGCTGCTGTGGTACATCGCGGTCGCCAACGTGTTCGTTTACCTGCTTCGCTACGGCATCCTCGACTGGTCCCCGACCTACCTGAAAGAGGTGAAGCACTTCGCGCTGGATAAGTCCTCCTGGGCGTACTTCCTGTATGAATACGCCGGGATCCCGGGCACGCTGCTTTGCGGCTGGATGTCAGATAAGGTGTTTAAAGGCAACCGCGGCGCGACGGGCGTGTTCTTTATGACCCTGGTGACCATCGCGACGGTAGTGTACTGGCTCAACCCGCCGGGAAATCCGGGTGTGGATATGGCCTGTATGATCGTCATCGGCTTCCTGATTTACGGTCCGGTGATGCTGATCGGTCTGCACGCCCTGGAGCTGGCGCCGAAGAAAGCGGCAGGCACGGCGGCGGGCTTTACCGGCCTGTTCGGCTACCTCGGCGGTTCGGTCGCGGCGAGCGCCATCGTGGGCTATACCGTTGACTTCTTCGGCTGGGACGGCGGCTTTATGGTGATGATCGGCGGCAGCGTGCTGGCGGTACTGCTGCTGGTTGTTGTGATGATCGGTGAAAAACGTCACCACGCGGAAGTGCTGGCGCGTCGTCAATAAGGAGCTTTGCGATGAAATTAACTCAGTTAGCAACCGGCCTGCTGCTGGCGGGCCTGATGACAGGCTCCGCGCTGGCGGCGGATAAAATCGTTATTGCCCACCGAGGTGCGAGCGGCTATCTGCCAGAGCATACGCTGCCGGCAAAAGCGATGGCCTATGCGCAGGGGGCGGATTACCTGGAGCAGGATCTGGTGATGACGAAGGACGACCAGCTGGTCGTCCTGCACGACCATTATCTTGACCGCGTGACGGACGTGGCAGAGCGTTTCCCGGATCGCGCCCGCAAAGATGGCCGCTTCTACGCCATTGACTTCACGCTGGCGGAGATCCGCTCCCTGAAGTTCACCGAAGGCTTCGAGATTGAAAACGGCAAGAAGGTGCAGGTCTATCCGGGACGTTTCCCGATGGGCAAATCTGACTTCCGGATCCATACCTTCCAGGAAGAGATTGAGTTTGTTCAGGGACTGAACCACTCCACCGGTAAAAACATCGGCATCTACCCGGAAATCAAAGCCCCATGGTTCCACCATCAGGAAGGGAAAGACATTGCCGCGAAGACGCTGGAGGTGCTCAAACAGTACGGCTACACCAGCAAGCAGGACAAAGTCTACCTGCAGTGTTTTGACGCCGCCGAGCTGAAGCGCATCAAAACCGAGCTGGAGCCGAAGATGGGCATGAACCTCAATCTGGTGCAGCTGATCGCCTATACCGACTGGAATGAAACCCAGGAGAAGCAGCCGGACGGCAAGTGGGTGAACTACAGCTACGACTGGATGTTTAAGCCGGGCGCGATGAAGCAGATTGCGCAGTACGCCGACGGCATCGGGCCGGATTACCACATGCTGGTGGCGGAAGGCTCAACGCCGGGCCACGTGAAGCTGACGGCGATGGTGAAAGAGGCGCATGCCAGCAAGATGCAGGTGCATCCGTACACGGTGCGTGTTGACCAGCTGCCGCCGTATGCCACGGATGTGAATCAGCTTTATGAGGTGTTGTATAACCAGGCGGGCGTGGACGGACTGTTTACGGATTTCCCGGATAAAGCGGTCAGCTTCCTGAAGGATTAACGCTGAAATTGCCGGGTGGCGGCTGCGCCTTACCCGGCCTACGAACTGCGGTTTTGTAGGTCGGGTAAGCGAAGCGCCACCCGACACCATCACATCTCGATCTCGATATCGCCTTTTGCCCGGCAGCAGCAGGGCAAAATTTCCCCTTCGTTGATAAAGGCCAGCGGTTCGGTCAGCCAGTCCACCTGGCCGGCGACCAGACGGCAGCGGCAAGAACCGCAGTAGCCGGAACGACACTGGTACTCTACTTCGACCTGATGCGCCTCAAGCGCCACCAGCAGAGAAGGGTGCTCTTCCCGACACAGTACCTCAGTGCCGGAAAGACGTAACGTGACGCGTGACATCAGAGCTGGAAGTCGCTCAGGTCGTCGGTGTTGACTTCAGAATCAATCTGACCGACCAGATAAGAACTCACTTCCACTTCCTGCGGCGCAACCTGCACGTTATCGGACACCAGCCAGGTGTTGATCCACGGGATAGGGTTAGAGCGCGTCTGGAACGGCAGGTCGAGACCGACCGCCTGCATGCGGATGTTGGTGATGTACTCAACGTACTGGCACAGGATGTCTTTGTTCAGGCCAATCATGGAGCCGTCGCGGAACAGGTAGTCTGCCCACTCTTTCTCCTGCTGAGCCGCCAGCACGAACAGGTCGTAGCACTCCTGCTTGCACTCTTCGGCGATTTCCGCCATCTCCGGATCGTCCGTGCCGCTGCGCAGCAGGTTCAGCATGTGCTGGGTACCGGTCAGGTGCAGGGCTTCATCGCGGGCAATCAGACGGATGATTTTGGCGTTGCCTTCCATCAGCTTGCGCTCGGCAAAGGCGAAGGAGCAGGCGAAGCTGACGTAGAAGCGGATCGCTTCCAGCGCGTTAACGCTCATCAGACACAGGTACAGCTGTTTTTTCAGCGCGCGCAGGTTCACGGTGATGGTTTTACCGTTCACATGGTGAGTGCCTTCGCCCAGCAGGTGCCAGTAGCTGGTCATCTCGATCAGCTCATCATAGTAATGGGCAATGCCTTCCGCGCGCTTCTGGATCTGCTCGTTGGTGACGATATCGTCAAATACCACCGCCGGATCGTTCACGATGTTGCGAATGATGTGGGTGTAAGAGCGGGAGTGGATCGTCTCAGAGAACGCCCAGGTTTCCACCCAGGTTTCCAGCTCAGGAATCGAGATCAGCGGCAGCAGCGCCACGTTCGGGCTACGGCCCTGGATGGAGTCCAGCAGCGTCTGGTACTTCAGGTTGCTGATGAAGATATGTTTTTCGTGATCCGGCAGCGACTGGTAGTCAATACGGTCGCGGGAGACGTCCACTTCTTCCGGACGCCAGAAGAAGGAGAGTTGCTTTTCAATCAGCTTTTCGAAGATGTCATATTTTTGCTGATCGTAGCGTGCCACGTTGACCGGCTGGCCGAAGAACATCGGCTCTTTGAGCTGGTCGTTTTTCGTCTGTGAAAAGGTGGTATATGCCATGAGTGTGTCCTAAAAACGTAGGCCGGGTAAGCGTAGCGCCACCCGGCATTTACATTAGATCTTACATGCGCCGCTTTCGCAGCCATCGTCCTGAATTGACGGAACCAGGTCATCCTGCGCGTCTTCCGCACCGTCACGGGTGTTGTGATAGTACAGCGTTTTCACGCCAAACTTGTAGGCGGTGAGCAGGTCTTTCAGCAATTGCTGCATCGGAACCTTGCCGGACGGGAAGCGCGTCGGGTCATAGTTGGTATTGGCAGAGATCGACTGGTCGATAAACTTCTGCATGATACCCACCAGCTGCAGGTAGCCGTCGTTGTTTGGCATTTCCCACAGCAGCTCGTAGTTGTCACCCAGCGTCTCGTAATCCGGTACCACCTGACGCAGCACGCCGTCTTTCGAGGCTTTGATGCTGACGTGGCCGCGCGGCGGCTCAATACCGTTGGTGGCGTTAGAGATCTGCGAAGAGGTCTCGGACGGCATCAGGGCAGAGAGCGTGGAGTTACGCAGGCCGTGAGTCTTGATGGACTCGCGCAGGCCTTCCCAGTCGAGGTGCAGCGGCTCGCTGACGATCGCATCCAGGTCTTTCTTGTAAGTGTCGATCGGCAGAATGCCTTTCGCGTAGGTGGTTTCGTTGAACCACGGGCACGCGCCTTGCTCTTTCGCCAGCTCGTTGGACGCTTTCATCAGGTAGTACTGAATCGCTTCGAACGTCTGGTGCGTCAGGTTGTTGGCGCTGCCGTCGGAGTAACGCTTGCCGTTTTTCGCCAGCCAGTAGGCGAAGTTGATCACGCCGATACCCAGGGTACGACGTCCCATCGCACCGCGTTTCGCGGCCGGGATTGGGTAATCCTGGTAGTCCAGCAGGGCGTCGAGCGCACGAACCGCCAGCACGGCCAGCTCTTCCAGCTCGTCCAGGCTCTTGATGGCACCCAGGTTGAACGCGGACAGCGTACACAGCGCAATTTCACCGTTTTCGTCGTTCACGTCTTCCAGCGGTTTGGTCGGCAGGGCGATCTCCAGGCACAGGTTAGACTGGCGCACTGGTGCAACCACCGGATCAAACGGGCTGTGGGTGTTGCAATGGTCAACGTTCTGGATGTAGATACGGCCGGTAGAGGCACGTTCCTGCATCATCAGGGAGAACAGGTCCACCGCCTTCACGCGCTGCTTGCGGATGCTGTCGTCTTTTTCGTATTTGGTGTACAAACGCTCGAATTCGTCCTGATCGGCGAAGAACGCGTCGTACAGGCCCGGGACGTCGGACGGGCTGAACAGGGTGATCTCTTCGCCCTTCAGCAGGCGGGTGTACATCAGCTTGTTGATCTGCACGCCGTAGTCCATGTGACGCACGCGGTTGCCTTCAACACCACGGTTGTTTTTCAGGACCAGCAGGCTTTCCACTTCCAGGTGCCACATAGGGTAGAACAGGGTCGCAGCACCGCCGCGCACGCCGCCCTGAGAGCAGGATTTTACTGCCGTCTGGAAGTGCTTATAGAACGGGATACAGCCGGTGTGGAACGCTTCACCGCCGCGAATCGGGCTGCCCAGCGCACGGATGCGACCGGCGTTAATGCCGATACCGGCACGCTGGGAAACGTATTTCACGATGGCGCTGGAGGTGGCGTTGATGGAATCCAGGCTGTCACCACACTCGATCAGTACGCAGGAGCTGAACTGACGGGTTGGGGTGCGCACGCCAGACATGATTGGCGTCGGCAGTGAAATCTTGAACGTCGATACCGCATCGTAGAAACGCTTCACGTAATCCAGACGGGTGTCACGCGGATAGTTAGAGAACAGGCAGGCGGCCACCAGAATATAGAGGAACTGGGCGCTTTCGTAGATCTCACCGGTTACACGGTTCTGAACCAGGTATTTGCCTTCGAGCTGCTTCACCGCCGCGTAGGAGAAGTTCATGTCGCGCCAGTGATCGATAAACCCGTTCATCTGCTCGAACTCTTCTTCCGTATAGTCTTCCAGCAGATGCGTGTCGTATTTGCCCAGCTCAACCATTTTCACCACGTGATCGTAAAGCTTCGGCGGCTCAAACTGGCCGTAGGCTTTTTTACGCAGGTGGAAAATCGCCAGACGTGCAGCGAGGTACTGATAATCCGGTGCTTCGCGGGAGATGAGGTCCGCCGCCGCTTTAATGATCGTTTCGTGGATATCAGACGTTTTGATGCCGTCGTAGAACTGGATGTGTGAACGCAGTTCAACCTGGGAGATAGATACGTTGTTCAGTCCTTCTGCTGCCCAGTCGAGAACTCGATGGATTTTGTCCAGATTGATACGCTCGGTAGTACCGTCGCGCTTTGTCACCAGCAGACTCTGATTCATGTGGGGTTTACCTGTCCGTGAAATAAAAAAATATCCCCCGCTTATCCACAGAACCGTCTTGTGACTAACTCTGTGGATAAATACTACATATAGGGGGTTTGCGATAAGAAAAACGCTATATGGTGAGTATTCTAGTAAGGATTCTTTTCAGTACAAGGGTTGATTTTGACGTTAAATTGAGGTTGTGAAAGGGTAAAAAAGGCTAAGTCCTCGTGCTGTAAGGCCTGGAAGACATGTCAATAATTAAGAAAAAAAATTCAAAATTTGATCGAGTGCTGATTTCTTCAACGGGCGGTCAGAATTGCGCAACATGATGTCGCGCAATCTTTATAAGAATAACGAATGACGTTAGTCGTTTTTGGCGGTTGTATGCAACATATAGTTAACATCAACGCCCGGTGCGAGTTTGAATTTATTGGTCAGCGGATTGTAGTGCAGACCGGTGATGTGCTGCTCCTTGAGCCACGTCTGGTCGACCCAGCCTAACAGTTCGGCAGGCTTGATGAATTTCTTCACGTCATGCGTGCCTTTCGGCACCATGCGCAGCACATACTCCGCGCCAACGACGGCCATCAGCCAGGCTTTACCGTTGCGGTTGATGGTCGAGAAGAAGACCTGTCCACCCGGTTTCACCAGTTTTGCACAGGCGTGCACCACGGACTGCGGATCGGGAACGTGCTCCAGCATCTCCATGCAGGTCACCACATCGTACTGATGGGCATGTTTTGCCGCGTGTTCTTCCACGGTTTCCTGCACGTAGTCCACCTGTATGCCAGACTCCAGCGCATGAAGACGAGCAACCTGCAGCGGTTCAAAGCCCATATCCAGGCCCGTGACGTTCGCCCCTTCGCGCGCCATGCTTTCCGCCAGGATACCGCCGCCGCAGCCGACATCGAGCACTTTTTTACCGAACAGACCGCCGGAGCGCTCCGCGATATAGCCCAGACGCAGCGGGTTAATACGGTGCAGCGGTTTGAACTCGCCTTCGAGATCCCACCAGCGGGACGCCACCGCTTCAAATTTGGCAATCTCTTCGTGGTCAACGTTGTGAGCCACCGGGGATTTTTCGGCATTCATGGGCGCTTTTACTCCTTATTTAGCAAGACGAATGAGTATATCAGGCAATCCCTGTGAATAAAGCGTATAGGTTTACCTCAATCATCTCGGCTGTGTTATAATTTGCGACCTTTGAATCCGGGATACAGTAGAGGGATAGCGGTTAGATGAGCGACCTTGCGAGAGAAATTACACCGGTTAACATCGAGGAAGAGCTGAAGAGCTCCTATCTGGACTATGCGATGTCGGTCATTGTTGGCCGTGCGCTGCCGGACGTCCGCGATGGCCTTAAGCCGGTACACCGTCGCGTACTATACGCCATGAACGTATTGGGCAATGACTGGAATAAAGCCTATAAAAAATCTGCCCGCGTCGTCGGTGACGTCATCGGTAAATATCACCCGCATGGTGATACCGCCGTTTATGACACCATCGTTCGTATGGCGCAGCCATTCTCCTTGCGCTACATGCTGGTAGATGGTCAGGGTAACTTTGGTTCAGTCGACGGCGACTCCGCTGCGGCGATGCGTTATACGGAAATCCGTATGTCGAAAATCGCTCATGAGCTGATGGCCGACCTGGAAAAAGAGACCGTTGATTTCGTCGATAACTACGACGGCACCGAGCGCATCCCAGATGTGATGCCCACCAAGATCCCGAACCTGTTAGTGAACGGTTCGTCCGGTATCGCGGTCGGTATGGCAACCAACATTCCGCCGCACAATATCACCGAGGTGATCAACGGCTGTCTGGCTTATATCGACGATGAAGATATCAGCATTGAAGGGCTGATGGCACACATCCCGGGCCCGGACTTCCCGACGGCGGCGATCATCAACGGTCGTCGCGGCATTGAAGAAGCGTACCGTACCGGCCGCGGCAAGATTTACATCCGTGCCCGCGCTGAAGTAGAAGCGGACGCCAAAACCGGCCGTGAAACCATTATTGTTCACGAGATCCCGTATCAGGTGAACAAAGCGCGTCTGATTGAAAAAATCGCCGAGCTGGTAAAAGAAAAACGCGTTGAAGGCATCAGCGCGCTGCGTGACGAGTCTGATAAAGACGGTATGCGCATCGTGATTGAGATCAAACGCGACGCGGTGGGTGAGGTTGTCCTGAATAACCTGTACTCCCAGACGCAGCTTCAGGTCTCCTTCGGTATCAACATGGTTGCGCTGCACCATGGTCAGCCGAAGATCATGAACCTGAAAGAGATCCTGAGCGCGTTCGTCCGTCACCGCCGTGAAGTGGTGACCCGTCGTACCATCTTCGAACTGCGCAAAGCGCGCGACCGTGCGCACATCCTTGAAGCGCTGGCGGTTGCGCTGGCCAACATCGACCCGATCATCGAGCTGATCCGTCGTGCGCCAACCCCGGCGGAAGCGAAAACCGCGCTGGTTTCCCGTCCCTGGGATCTGGGCAACGTCGCCGCGATGCTGGAACGTGCGGGCGATGACGCGGCGCGTCCTGAATGGCTGGAACCTGAGTTCGGCGTGCGTGACGGTCAATACTACCTGACTGAACAGCAGGCCCAGGCGATTCTGGATCTGCGTCTGCAGAAACTGACCGGCCTTGAGCATGAAAAACTGCTCGACGAATACAAAGAGCTGCTGGAACAGATTGCTGAGCTGCTGCATATCCTGGGCAGCGCAGAGCGCCTGATGGAAGTGATTCGCGAAGAGCTGGAGCTGGTCCGCGATCAGTTCGGCGACGAGCGCCGCACCGAAATCACCGCCAACAGCGCGGACATCAACATCGAAGACCTGATCAACCAGGAAGACGTTGTGGTGACCCTGTCTCACCAGGGCTACGTGAAGTATCAGCCGTTAACGGACTACGAAGCACAGCGTCGTGGCGGTAAAGGTAAATCTGCAGCACGTATTAAAGAAGAAGACTTTATTGACCGCCTGCTGGTGGCGAACACCCATGACACGATCCTCTGCTTCTCCAGCCGCGGTCGTCTGTACTGGATGAAAGTCTATCAGCTGCCGGAAGCAAGCCGTGGCGCACGTGGTCGTCCAATCGTTAACCTGCTGCCGCTGGAAGCGAACGAACGCATCACCGCCATTCTGCCGGTACGCGAGTACGAAGAGGGCGTGAACGTCTTTATGGCGACCGCCAGCGGTACCGTGAAGAAAACCGCGCTGACCGAATTCAGCCGCCCGCGTTCTGCCGGTATTATCGCCGTGAACCTGAACGAAGGCGACGAGCTGATTGGCGTGGATCTGACCTCGGGCTCTGATGAAGTCATGCTCTTCTCTGCGGCCGGTAAAGTGGTGCGCTTCAAAGAAGACGCCGTCCGTGCAATGGGCCGTACCGCGACGGGCGTTCGTGGTATCAAACTGGCTGGCGAAGACAGCGTTGTTTCTCTGATTATTCCGCGCGGTGAAGGGGCTATCCTGACCGTCACGCAGAATGGTTACGGTAAACGTACGGCGGAAGGGGAATACCCAACCAAGTCTCGCGGCACGCAGGGCGTTATCTCCATCAAGGTGACCGAGCGCAACGGTTCCGTTGTCGGCGCGGTGCAGGTAGACGATGCCGACCAGATCATGATGATCACCGATGCCGGTACGCTGGTGCGTACCCGCGTGTCTGAGATCAGCGTGGTGGGCCGTAACACTCAGGGCGTGATCCTCATCCGTACAGCGGAAGATGAAAACGTGGTGGGTCTGCAGCGCGTTGCCGAGCCGGTGGATGACGAAGAGCTCGACTCCATCGACGGTAGCGTCGCGGAAGGCGATGAGGACATCGCGCCAGAAGCCGACACCGACGATGACGTAGCGGATGACGCTGACGAGTAATGTCTCCTGATGCAAAAAAGGGCCGGATTCCGGCCCTTTTCTTTTGCAGAAGCAGATAAGTCAACGTTGCGACCTGGCGCGTTTACCGCTACCTTAACCACATTCTTTTGACCCCGACGGCGGAGCCTCGCCCCCTTGAAATACCTCGTCTCCTTTCGTACTACGCTGAAAGTCTCTCGCTATCTGTTTAGAGCGCTGGCGCTCCTGCTTTGGCTGCTGGTGGCCTTGTTCTCGGTGTTTTACATCGTTAATGCGCTGCATCAGAAAGAAGCGGAGATCCGCCAGGAGTTTAACTTAAGCTCCGACCAGGCCCAGCGCTACATTCAGCGAACGTCTGACGTCATGAAGGAGCTGAAGTATATTGCCGAGAATCGTCTGACGGCGGAAAACGGTATTCTTGCGCTCCGCGGGCGTAACGACAAAACCGAAGTTCCGGACTTCCAGCCGCTGTTCCCGGATTCCGATTGCTCCACCATGAGCAATACCTGGCGCGGGTCGCTGGAATCGCTAGCCTGGTTTATGCGCTACTGGCGCGACAACTTCTCCGCCGCCTATGACCTGAACCGCGTCTTCCTGATTGGCAGCGAAAATCTCTGCATGGCTGACTTTGGCCTACGCGACGTGCCCGTTGAGCGTGACAATGCGTTGAAAAGCCTGCATGAACGTATTGTGAAATACCGCAATGCACCACAGGACGAGCGCGGGAATAACATCTTCTGGGTGAGCCAGGGCCCGCGCCCCGGTGTGGGCTATTTCTATGCCCTGACGCCGGTTTATCTCGGTAATCGCCTGCAGGCGCTGATGGGGATTGAGCAGACCATCCGCATGGAAAACTTCTTCACCCCTGGCAGCCTGCCCATGGGGGTGACCATTCTGGATGAAAACGGCCATCAGCTGATCTCGCTTGCCGGGCCCGATAACCGGCTGAACGTCGAACCGCACTGGATGCAGGAGCGGTCGTGGTTTGGCTATACCTCGGGCTTCCGCGAGCTGGTGCTGAAGAAGAGCCTGCCGCCTTCGTCGCTGAGTATCGTCTATTCGCTGCCGGTGGATATGGTACTTGAGCGGATACGCATTCTTATCATGAATGCGATTCTGCTCAACCTGCTGGCGGGGGGCGCGCTGTTTACGCTGGCGCGCATGTATGAGCGGAAAATCTTTATTCCCGCCGAAAGCGACGCCCAGCGCCTGGAGGAACACGAGCAGTTTAACCGCAAGATTGTTGCCTCGGCGCCGGTGGGGATCTGTATCCTGCGTACCCAGGACGGGACCAACATCCTGAGTAACGAACTGGCGCATAACTACCTGAACATGCTGACGCACGAAGACCGGCAGAGGCTGACGCAGATTATCTGCGGTCAGCAGGTTAACTTCGTTGACGTGCTCACCAGTACGCACACCAACCTGCAGATTAGCTTTGTCCATTCCCGCTATCGCAATGAAAACGTGGCGATTTGCGTGCTGGTGGATGTCTCCGCGCGCGTGAAGATGGAAGAGTCGTTGCAGGAGATGGCGCAGGCGGCGGAGCAGGCCAGCCAGTCAAAATCCATGTTCCTTGCGACCGTCAGCCACGAGCTGCGTACGCCGCTGTATGGGATTATCGGTAACCTCGACCTGCTGCAGACTAAAGAGCTGCCGAAAGGCGTCGACCGGCTGGTGACGGCGATGAACAACTCCTCCAGCCTGCTGCTGAAAATCATCAGCGATATTCTCGACTTCTCTAAAATTGAGTCCGAGCAGTTGAAAATCGAGCCGCGCGAGTTTTCACCGCGCGAGGTGATGAACCACATCAGCGCCAACTATCTGCCGCTGGTGGTGCGTAAACAGCTGGGGCTCTACTGCTTTATCGAACCGGACGTGCCGCTGACGCTGCACGGCGATCCGATGCGCCTGCAGCAGGTCATCTCTAACCTGCTCAGCAACGCCATCAAATTTACCGATACCGGCTGTATTGTGCTGCACGTCTGCCGGGCAGGGGATTACCTGAGCATTCGCGTGCGCGACACGGGGGTCGGCATTCCGGCGAAGGAGGTGGTTCGCCTGTTCGATCCGTTCTTCCAGGTCGGTACCGGCGTGCAGCGTAACTTCCAGGGCACCGGACTGGGGCTGGCGATTTGTGAGAAGCTCGTCAGCATGATGGACGGCGATATCTCCGTAGATACCGAGCCCGGCATGGGCAGCCAGTTCACCATCCGCATTCCGCTCTATTCTGCGCAATATCCGGCAAAAGCCACGGTAGATGGCCTGAGCGATAAGCGCTGCTGGCTGGCGGTGCATAACGCCTCGCTGAATGACTATCTGACGGCGCTGCTGACCCACTGCGGCGTGAGGGTGTGCCGCTATGAAGGTCAAACACCGGACGTTGACGATGTGCTGATCGCCGACGAGATGCAGGAGCAGCCGTGGCAGGGGAGAGGGTCGGTGCTCTTCTGCCGTCGCCACATCGGCATTCCCGTCGAGCGCGCGCCTGGGGAATGGGTACACAGTGTTGCGACGCCGCACGAGCTGTTGAGCCTGCTGGCACGCATCTACAAAGTGGAGCTGGAAGAGCGCGACGGCGCGGGCGGATTGCCGTCACCGGAGTCTCTGGCGTCGGTGAATGACGATATGATGATTCTGGTGGTGGATGACCATCCGATTAACCGCCGCCTGCTGGCTGACCAGCTTGGATCGCTGGGCTACCAGTGCAAAACCGCCAATGACGGCGTGGATGCGCTGAACGTACTGAGTAAGAATCATATTGATATCGTGCTGAGCGACGTCAACATGCCTAACATGGACGGCTACCGTCTGACGCAGCGCATCCGGCAGCTTGGCCTGACGCTGCCGGTGGTGGGCGTAACGGCGAACGCGCTGGCGGAAGAGAAGCAGCGCTGTCTGGAGTCAGGCATGGACAGCTGTCTGTCGAAACCGGTGACGCTGGACGTGCTGAAGCAGACATTGTCGATTTACGCAGAGCGCGTGAGAAAAACGAGAATATAAAAAAGGCCCGGAAGGGCCTTTTCTGCGGGGTCTGTAGGCCGGGTAAGCGTGAGCGCCACCCGGCATAGACAGCGGAGATCAATCTTTGTCAGTTGCACTCAGCGTGACGGAGGAGAGATAGTTCAGCAGAGCAATATCGTTGTCCACACCCAGCTTCATCATCGCTGATTTCTTCTGGCTGCTGATGGTTTTAATACTGCGGTTCAGCTTCTTGGCAATCTCGGTCACCAGGAAACCTTCTGCGAACAGGCGCAGAACTTCACTCTCTTTCGGCGACAGACGTTTGTCACCGTAGCCACCCGCGCTGATTTTTTCCAGCAGACGAGAAACGCTTTCAGGCGTGAACTTCTTGCCTTTCTGCAGCGCCGCAAGCGCTTTAGGCAGATCGGTCGGTGCGCCCTGTTTCAGCACAATCCCTTCGATATCCAGATCCAGTACCGCGCTCAGGATCGCCGGGTTGTTGTTCATGGTCAGAACAATGATCGAGATATCCGGGAAGTGACGTTTAATATATTTGATGAGCGTGATCCCATCACCGTATTTGTCTCCGGGCATGGAGAGATCGGTAATGAGCACGTGTGCATCAAGCTTTGGGAGGTTATTGATCAGTGCTGTAGAGTCTTCAAATTCACCGACTACATTCACCCACTCGATCTGTTCAAGTGATTTGCGAATACCGAACAGTACAATCGGATGGTCATCGGCAATAATTACGTTCATATTGTTCATGTATAAGGCTACCTTGCTACAGCAAGCTTTTGACGTAGGCGTCAATGTCGCTGATGTATTTTTCAATGCCAGAGGCATCTTTCTCACGAATTAGATGTTCCAGCGTTTCACATAACTGCTTGCCGGGAACCAGATTAAGCATGGCAAACACCCCTTTAAGCCGGTGTGCTGTCTGTGCCAGCGCTGCAAAATCATTCGCAGCGGACTCAGTATACAACCGCTTAACATCATCTGGTACTGTATCAACAAAGAGTGAATAGTATCCGCTGGCGTGAAGCTCGGCATTTTCATTACCGCCAAGCGGGGATTCCGCTATCTCTTCCTGCGCCAGCTGCTCTTCTATTAGTTGTAGTACAGCTTCCTGCATCGCATTGCTTATATTAAAGTTGACGCGCAGCTGGCCAGGGCCGATTTTCCGCACGCCTGACTCATCATCGCTTAAAAGCAAGCCGGAGGCAGTAAGATTAGACGGATTATCAGTTAAAAACAGATCAAATTCTTGACTTGCAAGTCTTTCATCCGGCGTGATGCAGGCCGCCCCCCAGTTTTCTAACTGACGAACGACAATATTGCGGATCTCGTTCGAGGTCACATCGACCATCACCACGACATCATCCAGCAGACGCTCTTCATCTTCTTCCTGCGGATTGGCCGCCATTTTCACGTGCAGAGAATAGCGGGTGCCGAGGGATTCACGGGCTTTGATATTCAGATGGCCGCCGAGCTTGCGTGCCAGCTGATCGCACAGCCAGAAGGTGAGGGCATTGGCCTTGCCGTAGCGATCGCTTTGCGTGTCGTTCAGGAACGGGAAGTGGAGATTATCAATTTCACTCGTGGTGACGCCTTCCCCGGTGTCGAGGATGCGGAACGTCAGGCGGTCTTCTGCCGACTCCTCCGTACTGACTTCGAGGGTGATCTTGCCGATCTGCGTGGTCGTCACCGCGTACTGAATGATCATCAACAGTATGCGGCGCAGCGCTTCACGATCGCCGTGGCGCTCGTCATTTGCTGGAAGATTGTTATTGATCAGCAGCTGCAACCCTTTACGCTTAATCACGGGCAGGACTTCCGGAACCACTTCATCGATCAGATCCTGAATAGAGAAGAGGGTTGGTGTTCCTTTCCAGAAATCATTCTCCAGCATGTTCGCCAGCTGGATCTCGTCAACCATTCTGACCAGCGAGTCGGCCTGACAGGCAAGCTGGTGGCTTTCTGACGTATTTAACGCCGCCGCCTGGGTCGCCAGCGTTTTTAACGGCTGCTTGAAGGCATCGCCAATATTCTGCATAAATGCGGCGCGCCCCTGCTGGTTTTTCTCATACAGTCTTTGCGCCTGCTTGAGCTTTTTATTCACCAGCACCTCGCGATCCTGATCGCGAATGATGAAAATTTGCGTGCGGGAGGCGACCTGGCTGCGGAACTGACGGATCTCGTACAGCTCATTGTTGATGGTGGCCTGGATCACCCCCTGGTGCTGATCCGCCATGGTGGTGATGTTCTGCAGGTTAAGATGCGGCAGCAGATGGTCGGCAATTTTATTGCTCATTACCGTACGATTCGCTTCCTGATCGTGAACTAAGACCCCAAGCGGCAGCACGGAAATAATCTCTTCATTTAGCGCACGTAACACGCGCAGTTCATTGCTGGTGCCTGCCGGGACCGCAGAGGCGTCGCTCTGACGCCCCGGCTGGAAACGGAAGGTGCTGTAGCCAAACAGCGCCAGCGCCAGCAGACCGATATTCAGCAGCAGAGGCAGCAGGATATTTTGCAGGGTATCGAGCAGCAGCGTGCCAAACGGCACCTGCCACACCAGACGCATACCGGTCGAGTTCAGGGACGAGGCAATTTCGATTTTTGAGCCGTTAAAGGAGATCGAGACGCTCTCTGCGGCCTCTTTGTCAGAAGCCGCACGCATGTTCTGGGTGCTGTTGTCGGGCTCCAGACGGAAGCTGTCGAGCGGCATGTCCGGCGGGATTAAATCGTTAATCGGTAAATCGAAGGCCACTACCGTCGCCAGATGTCCCGGCTGGTTGAAGGTGGTGCGCAGGGTAAAATAATGACCGTTTTGCCAGGCCAGACGACGCAGGGAAGAGAAGCTCTCACGTTCATCAAGGGCATTCGCCTGCTGCAGCATCTCTGCCCGGCGGGAGTCGACGATGCTGCCCACCGTGGTCTCTTTAAACCCGGAAGAGAGATCTTTTAACGGCAGGGTTGAGATCAGGATCATGCTGTTGTCCTGACCGTTCAGATAGTACATCGACCACGGCACCGTTTCGGCCCCCCAGAGGGTATCCAGATAGGTCGAAATACGCTGTGTCATCTCGAGCGTTGCGCTGTCGTGAGAGCCAAAAATGAGCGCCTCAGTCTTACGCTGCGGTTTTTCGAGGTAATAGACATCCTGCTTAAGCCGCGTCTCCTGAAGTCCATCTCCGGATGAGGAGGCCGGGGCGGCCGCAATATTGTCGTAAATCTGCCAGGTGGCGTAGCGCCAGGTATCGATGCGCTTATGCACGGCGTGGGTGATATCGACGACCTGATAGCTCTTATCCTTCAGCCAGGCGTTAACCGCGCTTTGTACCATCACCCCCATGGTCACTAACAGCACAACGATCAAAAGAAGAAAGAAACGGGTGATGCTCCCGGGGAGGAGGGAGAATTTGCTCGGGGCGGTGGTTTCAGTCTGACTCATTGATATCTTTAACCCGTCATGGTCATGCTCTGTGGCGATAGGGCAGTATAAAGGGTAATAACTGAATTTCCAGCGCCACCGTCCGGGAACAGGCGACTTTTTCAACGGACAATACCGGCGGCGGGTGGCGCGGTAAACATGTACAAACTCGTCCTGCGCGTACAAATAAAAAGTGCGCCTGGCCAGCAAATAGCACGAATTAACAAGAAATTAAGTTTTACATCAATTGTGTGTTAGCGAACGATCGCCGGGGAGAATTTAGTTAATAGTCGTTACAATTTCGGTGCGGTAGCACAAAAAATGAGGCGTTGCGTAAAGAAAGGTAAAAAAAAACCGAATGCGAAGCATCCGGCTCAATTAGGGATAAACAGACATTCAAAACTGAATGACGGTAATAAATAAAGTTAATGATGATAGCGAGAGATATTTTAGAGATTAGCCGCGATCTTGTTTTGTCATTCAGTGCTGTAACGATTTTTATTATAAGTATTTGATTGTTATATGTATGATTTTTATTTTGATTATAAGTGCTAAATTTATAAGCTATTTGTGCTTTGTAAAAGTTCCTTGATATTTACATTTTGAAACATCTTGATGGACAAATGAAACATCTTCAAAGTTTTCGTATCATATTCGCATTGGATTATTCTGTATTTTTGCGGAGAATGAAATTGCCGACTGGTTAATGAGGGTTAACCAGTAAGCAGTGGCAATTATAAGGCATATAACAGAGGGTTAATAAAATGAAAGTTAAAGTACTGTCCCTCCTGGTACCAGCACTCCTGGTGGCAGGCGCAGCAAATGCGGCCGAAATTTATAACAAAGATGGCAACAAATTAGATCTGTACGGCAAAGTCGATGGTCTGCATTATTTCTCTGACGACAAGGGTAACGACGGCGACAAGACCTACATGCGTCTTGGCTTCAAAGGTGAAACTCAGGTTAACGATCAGCTGACCGGTTATGGCCAGTGGGAATACCAGATTCAGGGCAACAAGGACGAAGGCGACAACCAGTCCTGGACTCGTGTGGCGTTTGCAGGTCTGAAGTTCGCGGAAGCAGGTTCATTCGATTACGGTCGTAACTACGGCGTGATTTACGACGTGACCTCCTGGACCGACGTTCTGCCAGAATTCGGCGGTGACACCTACGGTGCCGACAACTTCCTCCAGTCTCGTGCTAACGGCGTGGCAACCTACCGTAACCAGGACTTCTTTGGTCTGGTTGATGGCCTGAACTTTGCTCTGCAGTATCAGGGCAAAAACGGCAGCGTAAGCGGTGAAAACACCGACGGTCGCAGCCTGCTGAACCAGAACGGCGATGGCTACGGTGCATCCGTGACCTATAACCTGGGCGAAGGTTTCAGCGTGGGTGGTGCGATGTCCTCCTCCAAACGTACCGCCGATCAGAACGCACTGGGCGTATACGGTAAAGGGGATCACGCAGAAGTCTATTCTGGTGGCCTGAAGTACGATGCCAACAACATCTATCTGGCAGCACAGTACTCTCAGACCTACAACGCAACCCGTTTTGGTACCTCTAACGGCAGCAACCCAACTACCGCTTACGGCTTTGCTAACAAAGCGCAGAACTTCGAAGTGGTTGCTCAGTACCAGTTCGACTTCGGCCTGCGTCCATCCGTGGCTTACCTGCAGTCTAAAGGCAAAGACATCGAAAACTTCGGCGATCAGGATCTGCTGAAATATGTTGATGTGGGTGCGACTTACTACTTCAACAAAAACATGTCCACTTACGTGGATTACAAAATCAACCTGGTTGATGAAAATGAATTCACCCGTCAGGCGGGTATCGGTACTGACGATATCGTCGCGCTGGGTCTGGTTTACCAGTTCTAATCGTGCCATCGTGTGACGTAAGGGGCCTGATGGCCCCTTTTTTGTGCCTTTCTGATTCTCACAACTCACCCGTTTTGGTGTACTCTTGCCGCCCTGGCATGAGGATAATAATGAATGGACATGACTTTTTTACGCGCCAGCTTTCTGGCTATGCTTTTTTTCCTGACCGCGTGTAACGATCCCGCGCCCGTGGCGAAAACCGACGCACCTGCCGCGACGGTGCTCGAAGGCAAAACGATGGGCACCTTCTGGCGCGTCAGCGTGATGAACCTCGATAAAACGCGCACGGATGAGCTTCGCGGCAAAATCCAGGCACAGCTGGACGCCGACGATCAGCTGCTGTCGACCTATAAAAATGACTCGGCGCTGATGCGCTTTAACCTCTCAACCAGCACCTCTCTGTGGCCGGTGAGCGAGGCGATGGCCGATATCGTGACCGAGGCAATGCGCGTAGGTTATAAAACCAACGGGGCGATGGATGTGACCGTCGGTCCTCTGGTGAACCTCTGGGGTTTTGGCCCGAATAAACAGCCGGTGAAGACGCCCGAACAGGCGGCCATTGATGACGCCCGCGCCCGGACCGGGCTACAGCATCTGACCGTCATCAACCAGTACGGGCAGCAGTACCTGCAGAAAGATATTCCCGATCTGTTTGTCGATCTGTCGACGGTCGGGGAAGGCTATGCGGCGGATCATCTTGCTGCACTGATGGCGCAGGAGGGGATTTCCCGTTATCTGGTCTCCGTGGGCGGCGCGTTGGTCAGTCGGGGCATGAACGCCAGCGATAAACCGTGGCGCGTGGCGATTCAAAAACCGACGGATCGGCAAAATGCCGTGCAGGCGATAGTGGATATCAACGGACATGGCATCAGCACCTCCGGAAGCTATCGCAACTATTACGAGCTTGACGGGAAGCGTATTTCGCACGTGATTGATCCGCAGACCGGCCGCCCCATCACGCATAACCTGGTCTCGGTGACGGTCATTGCCCCCACCGCGCTGGAAGCGGATGCCTGGGATACCGGATTAATGGTTCTTGGCCCGGAGAAAGCCAAAGAGGTGGTTCGTCAGGAAGGGCTGGCGGTTTATATGATCACCAAAGAGGGCGACGGGTTTAAAACCTGGAGCTCGCCGCAGTTCAACAGTTTCCTGGTCAGCGACAAAAATTAAAAAGCAAGGTTGCGGGTTTTTTATCGGTGGCGCTCAGGCACGCTCTATGTATGCTTATACGAGGAGCCGATCATGAAAAACCCAACCTTCACTACCGATGAGGATCGCTGGCAGGCCGTGCTGGCCCGCGATCCGCTCGCTGACGATCAGTTTGTTTTCGCCGTGCAGACGACGGGTATTTTCTGCCGCCCGTCATGCCGTGCCCGCCACGCGCTGCGTAAAAATGTCCGTTTTTATCCTGATGCCCGGCACGCCACTCAGGCAGGTTTTCGTCCGTGCAAGCGCTGCATGCCGGACAAGCGCGATCCGCAGGCGCAAAAGCTGGCAAAAGTGGAACACGCCTGTCGGCTTCTGGAGCAGGATCCTGCGCTAACTCTGGAGAGGTTGGCGGAGCAGGTTGCCATGAGTCCTTTCCATTTCCACCGCCTGTTTAAATCCGTGACCGGCATGACGCCAAAAGCCTGGCAGCAGGCGGCGCGGGGTCAGCGTCTGCGCACCGCGCTTGCGCAGGGAGACAAAATTACCGATGCCGTGCTGGCAGCGGGATTTCCCGACAGCAGCAGCTATTATCGTAAAGCCAACGATGCGTTGGGCATGACGGCGAAGCAGTACCGTAAAGGAGAGGTGGCCGTTCGGTATGCTATCGATGACTGTTCGTTAGGACGCTGTCTGGTCGCCGAAAGCGAGCGGGGGATCTGCGCGATTCTGCTGGGTGACACCGATGCTGAATTAACCGCAGAGCTTGCCACGCAATTTCCAAAAGCAACGCACGCGCCGCGGGACGACGCCTTCGTACAGCGGATCCACCAGGTCATTGCCAGTATTGATAACCGCGACGTACCGCTTGCGCTGCCGCTGGATATTCGCGGTACCGCGTTCCAGCAGCGCGTCTGGCAGGCCCTTCGCGCAATTCCCTGCGGTGAAACGGCAAGTTACCAGCAGGTGGCGCAGGCGATTGGTCAGCCCAGTGCGGTACGCGCCGTCGCCGGAGCCTGTGCGGCCAACACGCTGGCGATTGTGATCCCCTGTCATCGCGTGGTTCGCAACGACGGCGCACTGTCGGGCTATCGCTGGGGGGCGGCGCGAAAAGCGCTATTGTTAAAACGTGAGGCGAAACGCCGGGAGGGATAATGCTCGATCTTTTTGCGGATGCTGAACCCTGGCAGGAGCCGCTTGCGCCGGGGGCGGTTATCCTGCGCCGCTTTGCTCTCTCCCGTGCGGGGGCGTTGCTTGCCGGTATTGAAGAGGTCACAGCGGCTTCACCGTTTCGCCATATGGTGACGCCGGGCGGCTACACCATGTCGGTGGCCATGACCAACTGCGGCGAACTGGGCTGGGCGACAAACGAACGTGGGTATGTGTATGCTCCGAACGATCCCACGACAGGTCGGCCGTGGCCTCCCATGCCTGCGGTTTTCCAGGGACTTTGTCACGAGGCTGCCGTGGCGGCGGATTATCCTGACTTCCGTCCTGACGCCTGTCTGATCAACCGCTACGCCGTCGGGGCGAAGCTCTCGCTGCATCAGGACAAGGATGAGCCCGATCTGCGCGCGCCTATCGTTTCGGTATCGTTAGGCCTGCCCGCCGTCTTTCAGTTTGGGGGATTACGCCGCAACGATCCGCTCAAACGCATCATGCTGGAACATGGCGATGTGGTGGTGTGGGGCAGGGAATCGCGGCTTTACTATCACGGCATTCAGCCGCTGAAACCCGGCGTTCACCCCCTCACGGGCGAGTACCGCTTTAATCTGACCTTCCGTCAGGCGGGGTACAGTAAACTAAAATAAGAATTATTCTTGATGTCCGCGCAGGGCAGTTTACACTGCTGGCTGATTTTTATTGTCCGGATTGCCTGCATGCAACTACTTCTCCTCGTCTGGCGTCAGTACCGCTGGCCCTTCGTCGCCGTCATGGCGTTAAGCCTGGCCAGCGCCGCGCTGGGTATTGGCCTGATCGCGTTTATTAACGTGCGGTTGATTGAAATGGTCGACACCTCGCTCTCCGTATTGCCGGAGTTTCTCGGCCTGCTGCTTTTGTTGATGGCGGTTACGCTCGGCTCCCAGCTGGCACTGACTGCGCTCGGCCACCATTTCGTTTTTCGCTTGCGCAGCGAGTTTATCAAGCGGATCCTGGACACTCAGGTCGAGCGCGTCGAGCAGCTCGGCAGCGCCTCCCTGCTGGCGGGGCTGACCAGCGACGTTCGCGCCATTACTATCGCATTCGTTCGTCTGCCGGAGCTGGTGCAGGGGATCATTCTGACCTTCGGCTCGGCGGCCTATCTCGCCTGGCTCTCCAGCAAAATGCTGGCGGTGACTGCGCTGTGGATTGCCATCACCATCTGGGGCGGTTTTGTGCTGGTGTCCCGCGTCTATAAACACATGGCGGTCCTGCGCGAAACTGAAGATAAGCTCTATAACGATTACCAGACGGTACTGGAAGGGCGCAAAGAGCTCACCCTGAACCGCGAGCGCGCCGAGTATATCTTTAACCATCTCTATATTCCGGACGCGCGCGAATACCGGCACCATATCATTCGCGCCGATACCTTCCACCTGAGCGCGGTGAACTGGTCAAACATTATGATGCTGGGCGCCATTGGCCTGGTGTTCTGGATGGCGAACAGCCTGGGCTGGGCGGATACCAACGTCGCGGCAACCTACTCACTGACGCTGCTGTTTTTGCGCACGCCGCTGCTCTCGGCGGTGGGCGCATTGCCCACCTTGCTGAGTGCGCAGGTGGCCTTTAATAAACTCAAAAAATTCGATCTCGCGCCGTTTAAGCCCGAATTCCCGCGCCCGCAGGCCTTCCCGAACTGGCAGACGCTCGAGCTGCGTAACGTCACGTTCCGTTATCAGGACAGCGCCTTCTCCGTGGGGCCGCTCAATCTGACGATCCGCCGCGGCGAGCTGCTGTTCCTGATTGGCGGCAACGGCAGCGGTAAATCGACGCTGGCGATGCTGCTCACTGGCCTTTATCAGCCTCAGTCGGGCGAGATTTTACTGGATGGCAGAGCGCTGAGCGCGGAGAAGCCCGAGGACTACCGCAAGCTTTTCTCGGCGGTGTTCACCGACGTCTGGCTGTTTGATCGGCTGCTGGGGCCGGAAGGGCAGCAGGCCAATCCTGCGCTGGTGGAAAAATGGCTGGCGCACCTGCAGATGTCGCACAAGCTGGAACTTCAGGACGGCAAGATCCTTAACCTCAAACTCTCCAAAGGGCAGAAAAAACGCGTGGCGCTGCTGCTGGCGCTGGCGGAAGAGCGTGACATCATTCTGCTCGACGAGTGGGCGGCGGATCAGGACCCGCACTTCCGCCGCGAGTTTTATCAGGTGCTGCTGCCGCTGATGCAGGAGATGGGCAAAACCATTTTCGCCATCAGCCACGACGATCATTACTTTATTCACGCTGACCGCTTGCTGGAGATGCGCGACGGCAGGCTGAGCGAGCTGACCGGTGAAGCGCGCGATGCGGCCTCGCGTGACGCGGTGGCGCGCACGGCCTGATGCCCGTGTGCCGGGTGGCGGCTTCGCCTTACCCGGCCTGGGATTTTGTAGGCCCGTGCAGCGTAGCGCCGCCGGGCACAATGATTTGCACGATATGCCGCTTTTTTCTCCATCCCGGCCCGTTGTTTATTCTTATTTACATATCCTCGCGCTATGCTTAATACCAACTTATTTCATGGATTTATGATTGATGTCGGTATTAAAGAAAAACAGCGCCAGACAGCGTGACCAGGAACGTGCGCGACTGATCTGGATTCTCACGACCGATAAAGCGGTCACGTCTACGCTATTAGGCAAACTGACCCTGGCTGAGCAATATGATGTCGGCACGTTAGCCGACGATATTGCTGAGGTAGGTGCGCTGGTTGCTCACTTACCCCCGCCGGATCTGGCGGATACTCTGGAAGCGCTTCCCTCGGAAGAGCGTCATGCCCTGTGGAGGCTGGTGCAGGATCACGAGCGCGGACAGGTGCTGCTTGAGGCCTCGGAAAACGTCTGGGACGACCTGATCGACGAGATGAGCGACCGGGATATTCTCGACGCTCTGCAAACCCTGGATATCGACGAACAGATTTACCTGGTTCAACACCTGCCGCGAAACCTGACCGGCCGCCTGCTGGCGTCCCTGCCTGCCGATGAACGCGCGCGCGTGCGCCAGGTGATGCATTACGAGAAAAACAGCGTCGGCGCGATTATGGAGTTCGGCGTTATCACGGTGCGCCCGGACGTGACGCTCGGCACCGTGCAGCGCTATCTGCGTCGCCTGGGCAAAATGCCGGATAACACCGATAAGCTGTTTGTCACCTCCCGGGATAAAACCCTCCTCGGCGAGCTGGAGCTGAAAACCATCCTGCTCAACAGCACCCAGCGGAAGGTGAGCGAGGTGATGGAAAACGAGCCGATGGTCTTCTCCCCGGAGGACGATGCGGAGAAAGCGGCGCGTACCTTCGAACGTGACGACCTCGTGAGTGCCGCCGTCGTGGACTCCGTCGGCAAACTGATGGGGCGTCTGACCATCGACGAGATCGTTGACGTGGTTTATGAAGAAACCGATAACGATCTGCGTGCGCTGGGGGGGATCAGCGCGGAAGATGACGTCCATGCCTCCGTCGGCAAGGCGGTGAAAACGCGCTGGGCGTGGCTGGCCATTAACCTGTGTACCGCGTTCATCGCCTCCCGCGTGATTGACGGCTTTGAACACACCATTTCGCAGCTGGTGGCGCTGGCCTCGCTGATGCCGATTGTGGCCGGGATTGGCGGCAATACCGGAAACCAGACCATTACCATGATCGTCCGCGCGCTGGCGCTGGAAAATATTCAGCCCGGCAACTTCGCCTTTCTGATCTTCAGAGAGATGGGCGTGGCGCTGATCAACGGCCTGGTGTGGGGCGGCATTATGGGCGGCATCACCTGGTGGCTGTATGACGATATGGCGCTAGGCGGCGTGATGATGCTGGCGATGGTGCTGAATCTGCTCGTGGCATCGATGATGGGCGTTATTATCCCGTTGACCATGACCAAACTGGGGCGCGACCCCGCGGTGGGGTCGAGCGTGATGATCACCGCCATCACCGATACCGGCGGTTTCTTTATTTTTCTTGGGCTGGCGACGATTTTTCTGCTTTAAGCCGACGCTTAATGCGGGCGGGAAGCAGCACCATGACGATAATCCCGCCCAGCACGCCAATCGCCAGATTGCCGGTTGATACCGTGGCGGCAACGGTGACCAGCATGACGACCGTTTCTGCAATCGGGGCCGTTTTCAGCGCGGCCGGCTGAAGGCTGTGCCAGCTGAAGGTTTTAACGGCGACGATGGCCATAATGCCCGCCAGCACCGCCATCGGGATGTTGGCCATCACGTCGCTAAGCACCGTCACCAGGATCAGCAGCACGATGCCCGCAGCGAAGGTTGAAATGCGGCTTCGGCCTTTCCCCATCTCCACGTTAACGATGGTTTGTCCGATCATCGCGCAGCCCGCAATCCCACCGTAAAATCCGGCCAGGATATTGCCGACGCCTAATCCAATGCTTTCGCGGCGTTTACTTGACGGCGTCGCGGTCAGCTCATCCACCAGCTTTGCGGTCAGCAGGGATTCCAGCAGGCCGACAAACGCGATGCTCAACGCGCACGGCCAGATTATGCTCAGCGTCTGTAGATTGAGTGGGACCAGAAGTTCGCTAAGACCCGGCAAGCCGCCGCTCATGGCGCCTTCATCGCCTACGGTCGGCAGGCTTTGCCCGGTTGAAACGGTAAACAAGGTTAACAGCACAATCGCAATCAGTGGGGAAGGGATGCTTTTGAAATAGCGCGGCACCCACAGCACGATCAGTACCGTCAGCACGAATAGGCCCACAATCAGCGGGCTTCGGCTCCAGAAATGGGGAACCTGCGCAAAGAAAATCAATATCCCGAGGGCGTTAACAAACCCGGTCATGACCGACTGGGGAATAAAGCGCATCAGCCTTGCCATGCCCAGCACGCCAAACAGAATCTGAATTACGCCAGCCATGAGCACGGCGGGAAGAATGTACTGTACGCCGTGCTGATGCACCATGGGTCCAATAACCAGCGCCACGGAACCGGCCGCGGCCGTGACCATCGCCGGGCGACCGCCCAGTACAGACAGGGCAAGACACAGCACCACGGAAGCGATCAGGCTGACCTTCGGGTCAACGCCCGCCACCACCGAAAATGAGATGACCTCGGGGATCAGCGCCAGGGCGGTAATCACGCCAGCCAGCGTTTCACGCGTCAGCTGTTTAGGGGAACGCAGCACGCTGGCGACACGGTTTTCGGGAGAGACAGCAGAATGGGGTAGGGACATAACGTTTCGCTGGTTAGGGCAGGCTTCCGTGCGCGCGATCACAAAACGCAACATACTAGCCAGTTAAACCGCGCTTTACCAGACGCTTCGATAATTCCTCACAAACAATCCATCATTAAATTTCACAATTACAATAATTTCGTAACCTTTAAACAATATTTAAAAGTTGTTACCGTGCCCCCGCAGCTTGTTTCACCTGCAATTTCCACGCATCAAGCACTTTTACACTAAGGCATAAATTATGAAAAAAATGACTGCCATGCTCTTTTCTCTGGCCGTGGGGCTTAACACCGTCTCTATGGCGGCGAAAGCTGACGCACCAAAAGAGCAGGAAACGGACGTCCTTTTAATCGGTGGCGGTATCATGAGCGCCACGCTGGGAACCTATCTGCAAGAACTGCAGCCGGACTGGTCAATGACCATGGTCGAGCGCCTTGATGGCGTGGCGCAGGAGAGTTCGAACGGCTGGAACAACGCCGGTACCGGCCATTCGGCACTCATGGAACTGAACTATACGCCGCAGAAAAAGGACGGTTCCATTAGTATCGAGAAGGCGGTAGAGATCAACGAGGCGTTCCAGGTATCTCGCCAGTTCTGGTCTCACCAGGTTAACAGCGGCGTATTGCACGACCCGCACTCTTTCATCAACACCGTACCGCACATGAGCTTTGTGTGGGGCGAGCAGAACGTCAACTTCCTGCGCGCGCGCTACGCCGCACTGCAGCAGAGCACGCTGTTCCGCGGGATGAAATACTCTGAAGACCACGCGCAGATTAAAGAGTGGGCTCCGCTGGTCATGGAAGGTCGTGACCCGAACCAGAAAGTGGCGGCGACCCGTACCGAAATTGGTACCGACGTCAACTACGGTGAAATTACCCGTCAGCTGGTGACGTCTTTGAAGAAAAAAGAGAACTTCAACCTGCAGCTCAGCACCGAAGTGCGCGGTTTCAAGCGCAACGCGGATAACAGCTGGAGCGTGACCGTTGCCGATCTGAAAAACAACGAAGCCGAGCACGTCATCAAGGCGAAGTTTGTCTTTATCGGTGCGGGCGGTGCCGCGCTGAAACTGCTGCAGGAGTCCGGTATTCCGGAAGCGGATGACTACGCGGGCTTCCCGGTGGGCGGTCAGTTCCTGGTGTCCGATAACCCGGAAGTGGTGAATCGTCATCTGGCAAAAGTGTACGGTCAGGCTTCCGTGGGCGCGCCGCCAATGTCTGTTCCGCACATCGATACCCGTATGCTTGACGGCAAACGCGTGGTGCTGTTTGGCCCGTTCGCGACCTTCTCCACTAAATTCCTGAAAAACGGCTCCCTGTGGGATCTGCTGAGCGCAACCACCACCTCTAACGTCAAGCCGATGATGGACGTGGGGCTGGATAACTTCGATCTGGTGAAATACCTGATTAGCCAGGTGATGCTCTCTGACGACGACCGTTTCGAAGCGCTGAAAGAGTACTATCCTGAGGCGAAGAAAGAAGACTGGCGTCTGTGGCAGGCGGGTCAGCGCGTGCAGATCATCAAGCGCGATCCGAAAGAGGGTGGCGTGCTGCGTCTGGGCACCGAAGTGGTGAGCGATAAGGACGGCACCATCGCCGCGCTGCTGGGTGCGTCACCGGGTGCGTCTACCGCTGCGCCAATCATGCTGCACCTGATGGAAAAAGTGTTTAAAGATAAAGTCGCCAGTCCGGAATGGCAGGCGAAGCTGAAGACCATTATTCCATCCTACGGCACGAAGCTGAACGGTAACGTGAGCGCGACGGAGCAGGAGCTGGAATACACCAGCCGCGTACTGCAGCTGCAGTACATCAAACCGCAGGCTGCGGATGCTGCGCCAAAAGCGGAGCTGAAGCCTCAGCCGGAAAACAAACCGGTTGCGGATATCGCGCTGTAAGGTAAAAAAGCCGGGTGGCGCTGACGCCTACCCGGCCTATGTTCGGTGTTGTTTTGTAGGTCGGGTAAGGCGAAGCCGCCACCCGACTTAATTTCAACGTACGACAGCCTGCTCAATCTTCTCTTCAGCCTTCCACACGCGATACTTCACTTCCACATTTTCAGGCGTATAAACCACGATCGGCAACTTGCTGTTGTAGCGCAGCAGGCTGTTGTCGCCCAGATAGGCGGTCACAAATTTCTTCTCTTTCTTGCCATCCGGGCAGGCCATCATGGTGGAGACCGGCGAGGTCACTTTATCAAAGACGTAGTAGTCGTAACCCCAGCCTTCCAGCGTTTTGCTTTCCAGCTGACCACCCAGACGATGCTGGTTGCAGTCCACTTCCAGCGTCTTGCCAATTAACAGCTCCACTTTGTAGTTCGCTTCATCCTGCTGAACCGGAAGCTGAATCACCTGACGCGTCATCCCTTTATCCGCTTTCGGATACGGGGCGACTTTTTCCAGCGGCTGCGCTTTAGGTGTTTCGCTGGCGAAAGCGCTGGTGCTGACGCACGCGGCGGCGATGAGTGCGATGGCAAATTTAGGTGCGTTTTTCATTGTCATTCCTTTATGTCAAAACGATCTTGCACAGGTTAACATAGCGACTGTGAATGATTGGTGTTATTTACTTACATTTTCAATATTAATAGCGTAATAAACCATATATTTGCCACTTAAGTGGAGATTTGTACTGGCGTGGAGTCCGGCAGGCGTTTGTGTTATTTTAGACCCTCTATAATGTTATTCATCTGTAAAAGGGAAGAGAGATGGTTCGTGCAAAACTGAAAACGCCTGAAGGCCGCAAGTTCCTCCTGGCGCTGCTGGTCGTGTTTATGATTGCTGCCGCGTGCGTGGGGCGTGCCACGATTGTTGGCGTCATCGAACAGTACAACATTCCTCTCTCTGCCTGGACAACCAGCATGTACGTCCTGCAGTCGGCGATGATCTTTGTCTACAGTCTGGTATTCACCGTTCTGCTGGCTATTCCGCTGGGTATTTTTTTCCTGGGCGGACGTGAGAAGCACTAAGCACCGATTTGCGATAACTGAGCCATCCTGCGGGGTGGCTTTTTTTATGCCTGATAATTTTTATTCGCCTTTCCAGGATATTCTGTTGAGAGCACCTTTGTTTACAGAAAGCAGGAGAGGCTTAATGCAATCCCGGTTTGCCACGCTCCGCCAGATCCCAAAAGGTGTCTGGGTGGTCGGTGGAGTAAGTATGTTGATGGATATCTCTTCGGAGATCATTCACAGCCTGCTGCCATTGTTTATGGTCACGACGCTGGGCGCCAGCGTCATTTTCATTGGTTTGATTGAAGGCCTGGCTGAGGCCACTGCGCTGTTTATCAAGGTGTTTTCCGGCGCCATCAGTGACTATCTGGGCAAGCGTAAAGGGCTGGCGGTTCTGGGCTACGGTCTTGGCGCGTTGAGTAAACCGTTGTTCGCTATCGCCTCTTCTTCCGGCATGATTCTGGGGGCACGCTTAATCGACCGGGTCGGGAAGGGGATCCGGGGAGCGCCGCGCGATGCGCTGGTTGCTGACGTTACGCCGCCGGAACTTCGCGGCGCGGCCTTTGGGCTGCGTCAGTCCATGGACACCATCGGCGCATTTCTCGGGCCGCTGCTGGCCGTAGGATTGATGCTGCTGTGGAACGATGATTTCCGCACGATTTTCTGGATCGCGGTGATCCCCGGCGTGCTCGCCGTGGCGCTGCTTTTCTTCGGCCTGCATGAACCGAAAACGCCCGTCGAACATAAACGCACGAACCCCATCAAAAAAGAGAACCTCAGGCGTCTCGGGAAAGGCTGCTGGTGGGTTATTGGTCTGGGGGCCATCTTCACGCTCTCACGCTTCAGTGAAGCCTTTCTTGTCCTGCGCGCACAGCAGTCGGGGGTGCCGCTGGCGCTGATCCCGCTGGTGATGGTGACCATGAATCTGCTCTATTTCCTCTCTGCCTATCCGTTTGGCAAGTTATCGGACCGGATGAGCCACACCCGGCTACTGCAGTGGGGTCTGGTGATGCTGATTGGAGCAGATATTGTGCTGGCGCTGAGCACCCACTGGGCTGGAATGCTTCTGGGCGTTGCGCTTTGGGGAGTGCATATGGGGATGACGCAGGGGCTGCTGGCGGCAATGATCGCAAAAACGGCGCCTGCGGATCTGCGCGGTACCGCCTACGGCATTTTTAGTCTGGTCAGCGGCGTGGGATTGTTAGTCGCCAGCCTGGGGGCAGGAGCCATCTGGGAAACGTTTGGGGCGGAATATACGTTTTATGCCGGGGCGGTGATTTGTCTGGTAACGCTTGTATACCTGCGCAAAACGCCGGACGAGGCGAAATAAAAAACCAGCCATAAGAGGCTGGTTTTCAATATGTTTTTGGTCGGCACGAGAGGATTTGAACCTCCGACCCCCGACACCCCATGACGGTGCGCTACCAGGCTGCGCTACGTGCCGACGCATAGAAAGAATACTACTCGATTCCGTTTTGAATGCAAGGAAATCCGTCGCTAACTGGTTTATTATTAATCAGTTAGCGACAAAACGCTTCTCATCCGTCAGGACCTGCAGCAGCAGGCTCAGCTGCGGTTTCTGGTCTTTTAGCCGCTCACCCTGCAGGTTATACGTCTGATAATTCCCGTTGCTGTTCAGCACCAGCGTCAGCTTCGGCGTGGTCACCACCAGCGTATTATTCCCTGCTGCCGTAACCCAGTTATGGCGGCGCGCGGCGCTGAAGAGATCCTGGCCCTGCGAATACTCGTTTGCTGGCGTGCTGACGTGCAGCAGGCGTTGCATCAGGGTGGTCATCACATCTTTATGCTCGGTAAGCATAGTGATGCGCTGCGCCGGGGTGCCCGGCCAGTGGATGACCAGCGGAACCTGCAGGTTAGGGCGTGACCAGCTCATGCTCTTCGTCTCGTCACCTAACGGGACGCCATGGCCTGCCGTCACGATCACCACGGTGTTGTCCAGCTTGCCGGACTCACGTAGCGCGTCAAGCACGCGGGCAATCTGCGCATCAACATCACCCGCCGCGCGGCCGTAGCGGCGCGCGAAATCACTCTTATTGCTGTTAGCAAGCGTTGTGCCGTTAAAGGCAACCCATGAGAACCAGCGGTTATCTTCCTGGGCATAGCGCTGCAGCCAGTTTATCCATTGGCTGGCGGTCTGCGCATCGGACTGATTCTGTGCCGCCGGCAGTGAGAAATCAGACAGCAGCGCCTGGCGGTAGAGCGGGCTGTTAAAGCCATCGGATGAGAACAACCCTAACTGATAGCCCTGCTGATTCAGCCCGGTGATCAGCGCCGCAGGCGTGCGGGTAGAGAGTACGCCGTCCATATATCCGGCTGAAATGCCATAGAAGAGGCCAAAGATGCCCGCGTCGGTTGTGTTACCGGAGCTCATGTGCTGAGTAAACGTGACGTTTTGACTCGCGAAATTGGCCAGGGCTGGCATCTGCTTCTCATAACGGGAATAGTTCAGGCCGTCGACGGTGATGAGCAGGACGTTTTGCCCGCGGCCCATATCGCGATAGCGCAGGTCGCTCAGAGGATACTGAACGCTGACGGCTTCCGGGTTACCCTGCTCGATAAGACGGCGCTGGTACTCCTGCGCATCAAGCAGGCCATGTTTCTCGAGGAAGCGACGGGCCGTCATCGGGTACGAGAGCGGCAGGTTCGCGCGCTGCATAGTAATAGGACGATAGAAGTTCGCATCCGCCCAGATATACATGATGTGCGAACTGATAAAGGAGACGAAGAAGAGCGCGGCGACGGGCTTCGCGTAGTGGCGTCGGCGGGTCAGGCTACGCAGTTTTTGCCAGCTCCAGGTGGCAAACAGCATCTCAATCAACAGGATCACCGGGACGCTGATAAACATCAGCTGCCAGTCGCGGGCCGTTTCGTTCTGGTCGGGGTTAATCACCAGCTCCCAGACGATGGGGTTGAGATGCAGGTGGAAGCGGGTGAACACTTCACTGTCGATAAGCAGCAGCGTCATCCCCACCGTCGCAAGGATGGCGGACAAGAATCGCATCAGACGCTGCGACATGACGATAAACGTCAGGGGGAACAGGATCAGCAGATAGGTGGCGAAAACCAAAAAGCTAAAGTGACCGACAACGCTTATCCAGGAGTAGATACGCCCGGTGAGCGTTGTTGGCCAGTCTGCGACAAACAGATAACGACAGCCAATGACCGTCGCCAGCAGAATGTTGAACAGGGCAAACCAGTGCCCCCAGCTGACCATCTGGGAGACTTTTTCACGGTAGCGCTGACGATTCGTCACCATAAACTGTTGTTCGTATCCCTTAATGGGCCGGGTCGTTGCTGACGGACGACTGTAAAGCCTGGGCGAAAGATTTTGCGATCGCCTGACGCTGAGCCGGAGCAACGCTGGTGTTAATCAGGTTGGTGACCATATTTCCCAAAACCATCAGGGAGAGATCGGTCGGCGTTTTATGTTTTTCCAGTACGTTGACCAGCTCACTGAGCAGTTGTTCAACGTGTTCATCACTGTAGCGGGAATGTTGTGGCATAAATCAAAATCAGTTTGTTGATGAAAGGGCAACATATTACCGTAGCAACAGCTTTTTTTCCCCTTTTTTATCTGTTGTTGCACACATGTCCTGGTGGTGGTTGAATACCGCCCGGTCTAAAAGGAGAGTTTATCATGAGTCTGGAAATCAACCAGATTGCCCTGCACCAGCTTATCAAGCGCGATGAGCAAACCCTTGAAGTGGTGCTACGCGATTCGTTACTGGAACCTACGGCGACCGTTGTGGAGATGATGGCAGAACTGCATCGCGTCTACAGCGCCAAAAATAAAGCCTATGGGCTGTTCAGCGAAGAGAGTGAACTGGCCGATAGCCTGCGCCTGCAGCGCCAGGGTGAAGAGGATTTCCTGGCGTTTAGCCGTGCGGCAACCGGGCGTCTGCGCGATGAGCTGGCGAAATACCCGTTCGCCGACGGCGGGATCGTGCTGTTCTGCCACTACCGCTATCTGGCGGTCGAGTACCTGCTGGTTACCGTGCTGAATAACTTAAGCAGCATGCGCGTGAACGAGCAGCTGGATATCAGCTCAACGCACTATCTGGACATTAACCATGCGGATATCGTGGCGCGTATTGATTTGACCGAGTGGGAAACCAACCCGGAGTCGACCCGCTACCTGACTTTCCTGAAGGGACGCGTGGGCCGCAAAGTGGCGGATTTCTTCATGGACTTCCTCGGTGCCAGTGAAGGGCTTAACGCCAAAGCGCAGAACAAAGGGCTGCTCCAGGCGGTTGACGATTTCACAGCCGAAGCGCAGCTTGATAAATCTGAGCGCCAGACGGTGCGCCAGCAGGTTTACAGCTACTGCAACGAACAGCTGCAGGCTGGGGAAGAGATTGAGTTGGAGTCGCTGTCAAAAGAGCTGGCGGGCGTCAGCGAAGTCAGCTTCCAGGAATTTACCGCAGAGAAGGGCTATGAGCTTGAAGAGAGCTTCCCGGCGGATCGCAGCACGCTGCGTCAGTTAACCAAGTTTGCCGGCAGCGGCGGCGGGTTAACCATCAACTTTGATGCGATGCTGCTGGGGGAACGTATCTTCTGGGATCCGGCCACCGATACGCTGACCATTAAGGGGACGCCGCCGAATCTGCGCGATCAGCTTCAGCGCCGCACCTCGGGCGGTAAATAGCAGGCACAAAAAACCCCGCAGAAGCGGGGTTTTTTTCGACAGGTTTGCGATTACGCGCGAACGAAGTCGATGTGAGTCAGTTTTGGCTTGAACGCGTGACGCTGAACAGCCTGAACTTTCACTTTTTCTTCTTTACCGCCAACAACGATGGTCAGAACTTCGCTGTAGAATTCAGCTTTGGTCTGCAGGTTCCACAGTTTGTCGTGATCCAGTTCGATTGCAACTGGAGCAGCTTCGCCACCGTAAACGATAGCCGGGAACTTGTTAGCGGTACGCAGGCGGCGGCTCGCACCCTTACCCTGCACGTTACGTACTTCTGCTTCGATAGTGAACATTGATTTCTCTCTGTATTTAAAACCCTACTACAGGCGACCCAGCAGCAGGTGAGTGTTCTGCCTCACGGATGTGAAGCGGGCGGCATTTTATACTCAAATGCCCCCCACATCAATGAAAAGTCCCGCTAACCGCGCAATTCGTTGGCGCGACGGAAGCGACCTTCGTAGTCAAAGAGCTTCTCGCGCACCTGCCAGTACTGGCCTTTCTTACGGGCGACGACAAAATCCGGATGGCGCAATAGCACCTGCTGGCGCACGATATCGGCCACGGTGATCCAGCGCAGGGGCACGCCCGGGGTGCGGGTGTGCGGGCGAATAAACAGCTGTTCGAAGGCCGTTCGCTGGGCAGGCGTCTGGACCCGGAAGCGCTCGCTGACGTCCGCCCCGTCCTCGTCGTAATAGGTGATTTTCAGCCATTCGCCTTTTTCATCCGCGCCGGGCTGCAGCGCCATGCCGGAACAGCGCAGCACCAGCGCATCTTTCAGCTTTAGCGCCGCTTTCAGCATGTCGTCCGGGTCAACCAGCACCGTGTCGCACTCCCGACAGCGGCGAGCGGCAATGTCATTTTCGGCGTTGCACTGCGGGCAGTTTTTGAAGCGGAAACGAAAATCGCACTGCTCGCGATGCCCTTCATCATCTTCAAACCAGCCCTGACAGCGGCGGCCAAAATGTTCGATCAGCGTGCCGTCGGCGGTGGTTTTGCCCCAGAAGGTGTTGGCAAACCCGCAGGCAGGGCAAAAGACCTGCACGGGCACGTTGTCGCTTTTTCCTTTTGGCGCGCCGACCTCAGGCGTATAGAGATCGTGCGGGTTACCGGCATAATCCAGAATCAGGCAGTCGGTTTTCCCCGGCGCCAGACGCAGGCCGCGGCCAACAATTTGCTGATACAGGCTGACCGATTCGGTCGGGCGTAAAATGGCGATCAGGTCGACGTGCGGGGCGTCAAAGCCGGTGGTCAATACCGACACGTTAACCAGATAGCGGAACCGCTGGGCCTTAAACGCGTCGATCAGGCCGTCGCGCTCGGGGCCGGGCGTCTCGCCGGTGATGAGCGCCGCGTCGCCGGAGGGCAGTAACCCGGTGATTTCCCGCGCGTGCTCAACGGTGGCGGCAAAGATCATCACCCCTTTGCGCGTCGTGGCGAACTCCTCAATCTGGCTGATGATATGCGGCGTAATGCGCTTTTGCTTTTTCAGCTCCTGGTTAAGATCCGCTTCGCTGAATAACCCGTTGCTCTGCGCCTGCAGGCGGCTGAAATCGTACTGCACCACCGGCATATCCAGCCGTTCAGGTGGCGTCAGGTAGCCATGTTTAATCATGTAGCGCAGCGGAAGCTCGTAGATGCAGTCGCTAAACAGGGCCTTGTCATCGCCGCGCACCATGCCGTGATAATGGTAACGATAGATCCAGCCTTTACCCAGACGAAACGGGGTCGCCGTCAGGCCCAGCAGGCGCAGGTGAGGGTTCACGTCTTTCAGGTGCGTCAGGATTTGCTGATACTGGCTGTCGTCGTCATCGCTGATGCGGTGACACTCGTCGACAATCAGCAGCGAAAATTCGCTGCGAAACAGATCCAGATTGCGGGCCACCGACTGCACGCTGCCAAACACCACCTTGCCGTGGCTCTCTTTACGCTTTAGCCCGGCGGCGAAAATGTCGGCTTCCAGTCCAAGCGCACAATACTTGGCATGGTTTTGCGCGACGAGCTCTTTAACGTGCGCCAGCACCAGCACGCGGCCGCGGGCCAGACGCGCCAGTTCGGCAATGACCAGGCTTTTGCCTGCACCGGTCGGGAGCACAATCGCCGCCGGCTCGCGATGTTTACGGAACCAGGCGAGGGTGGCGTCAACGGCTTCCTGCTGATAGGGACGAAGTGTAAAAGTCATGGGGTCTCGGTTTTGTTATTCCGCACATATACCCGTCATACTTCAAGTTGCCTGTGCGTTGGCTGCACTCGTTCACCCCGGTCACTTACTTATGTAAGCTCCCGGGGATTCACTCCTTTGCCGCCTTCATGCAACTCGAATTATTTAGGGTATAGATAGTATGCCACGAAACTTTTTCCCTTGAGTGGCGCAACCAGACCATTATACTGAACCGTTCCAGACTGCTTCTATTTTCGGACCTGTTGTCCGACTTCCTGCACCATTAAGGCTAAAAAGATTTCATGCGACTTGATAAGTTTATCGCTCAGCAACTCGGCGTAAGCCGCGCTATTGCCGGGCGCGAAATTCGCGCCAGCCGCGTTACCGTGGATGGCGACATTGTGAGAGACAGCGCGTTCAAACTGCAACCTGACCATCAGGTGGAGTATGACGGCAATCCGCTGACCCAGCAGCACGGTCCTCGCTACTTCATGCTCAATAAGCCGGAAGGCTACGTCTGCTCAACGGACGATCCGGATCACCCGACGGTGCTCTATTTCCTCGACGAACCGGTGGCGCACAAGCTGCATGCCGCAGGCCGCCTCGATATCGACACCACCGGTCTGGTGCTGATGACCGACGACGGTCAGTGGTCGCACCGCATCACCTCTCCGCGCCACCACTGCGAGAAAACCTATCTCGTGACGCTGGAGTCACCGGTGTCGGATGACACGGCAGAGCACTTCGCGAAAGGCGTGCAGCTGCATAATGAAAAAGATCTGACTAAACCGGCGGTGCTTGAAGTCATCACCCCGACGGTGGTCCGTCTGACCATCAGCGAAGGGCGCTACCATCAGGTGAAACGTATGTTTGCCGCGGTGGGGAACCACGTTGTTGGCCTGCATCGCGAACGGATTGGTGCGATTGAACTCGATCCCGACCTTGCGCCAGGCGAATACCGTCCGTTAACGGAAGAAGAGATCGCCAGCGTCGGTCTGCCTTCGCACTAATTTCAGGAGAACCCTGTGACCACCAGGCCACACTCGTCGTTCAAAATCGTCTTCATTCTTGGCCTGCTGGCCATGCTGATGCCGCTGTCTATTAATATGTACCTGCCCGCGCTGCCGGTCATTTCCGCGCAGTTTGGCGTCCCGGCGGGCAGCGCGCAGATGACGCTCAGCACCTATATTCTCGGCTTTGCCCTCGGCCAGCTGTTTTATGGCCCGATGGCGGACAGCCTTGGACGCAAGCCCGTCATTCTGGGCGGGACGCTGGTCTTTGCGGCCGCTGCGGTTGCCTGTGCGCTGGCCCAGACCATCGATCATCTGATCATCATGCGCTTCTTCCACGGTCTGGCAGCGGCAGCGGCAAGCGTGGTGATTAACGCCCTGATGCGCGATATCTACCCGAAGGAAGAGTTCTCCCGCATGATGTCTTTCGTGATGCTGGTGACGACGATTGCGCCGCTGGTGGCGCCAATGGCGGGTGGTGCGGTGCTGGTGTGGTTCAGCTGGCATGTGATTTTCTGGATCCTGGCCCTGGCCGCGCTGCTGGCCTCGGCAATGATCTTCTTCTTTATAGATGAAACGCTTCCCGTCGAGCGCCGCCAGAAGTTTCACATCCGTACCACCATCGGCAACTTTGCCTCGCTGTTTCGCCACAAGCGCGTGCTCAGCTATATGCTGGCAAGCGGGTTCAGCTTTGCCGGAATGTTCTCTTTCCTGAGCGCCGGGCCGTTTGTCTACATCGAGCTTAACCACGTGTCGCCGCAGCACTTCGGCTATTACTTTGCGCTTAACATCGTCTTCCTGTTCATCATGACCATCATCAACAGCCGCTTTGTCCGGCGGGTGGGGGCGCTGAACATGTTTCGCGCGGGGCTGTGGATCCAGTTTGTGATGGCGATCTGGCTGGTGGTGAGCGCGTTTCTGGGCGTGGGCTTCTGGGCGCTGGTGGTCGGCGTAGCGGCCTTTGTCGGCTGCGTGTCGATGGTGTCGTCCAATGCGATGGCGGTGATCCTGGATGAGTTCCCGCACATGGCGGGGACCGCCTCTTCCCTGGCGGGGACGTTCCGCTTCGGCATTGGCGCTATCGTTGGCGCGTTGCTTTCTATGGCCACCTTTACGACGGCATGGCCCATGCTGTGGGCGATGGCTTTTTGTGCAACCAGCTCGATACTCTTCTATCTTTACGCCAGTCGACCGCGAAAAGCGGCCCACTAAAACACAGAGAAGGCCCGGCAGGGCCTTTTTTGTTGATGCATATCAACCAAACCCCCGTTCGTTTATGCCGTGTTTGTTTATTTTATGTAAAATCTATTTGTGTAAAAAGTCACATCATTGTATTCAAAAAGGTTGAGTTAGATCGCAGAAACGGGTACATATAGCGCCGACGCGAGCCTGAATACCGATAAAAAAGTGCTGAATAGTGCAGGCTGGCGATGATGTGTTACTATAAATGTAAATAAATTGTGAAGTAAATTTTGCTTCCGGGGAACGAACGTGAATACATTACAACTTTCTATTGTCCATCGCTTGCCCCAGAGCTATCGCTGGTCGGCGGGTTTTGCTGGTTCGAAAGTTGAACCGATTCCGCAAAACGTCGCGGGCTGTGAAAACTGCCTGGTGGCGCTCAAGCTGCTGAGCCCGAGCGATGAAAATGCATGGCGGGTGATGGAGCGTCTCAGTCAGGCCCTGACGGATATCGAAGTGGACAGCTCCGTGCTGGAATGCGAAGGGGAGCCGTGCCTGTTTGTGAAAAGCCAGGACGAGTTTGCTGCCACCTGCCGCCTGAAAAATTTTGGCGTTGCTATTGCAGAGCCTTTCTCCGGCCAGTATCCATTCTGAGCGCTAGTCTGACGACAACAGCTGGCGCGTGTAGCGCTGCGTTGGCGCGCTAAATACGCGCTGGCACTCTCCCTGCTCGACCACCTCTCCCTGTCGCAACACAATCACCTGATGGCATAGCGCCCGCACCACCTGCAAATCATGGCTGATAAAGATATAGGCCAGCCGGTGCTTTTCCTGTAGCCCTTTAAGCAGCGCCAGGATCTGCGCCTGTACGGTCCTGTCCAGAGACGATGTCGGTTCATCCAGAATAATTAGCTCTGGTTTCAGGATCAGCGCGCGGGCAATGGCGATACGCTGGCGCTGCCCGCCGGAAAATTCCGCAGGATAGCGGTGGCGCGTCTCGGGATCTAAACCCACTTCAACCATTACCCGCATGACCTCCTGCTCGCGCTGCTGCGCGCTCAGGCCGGGCTGATGGACGCGCAGGCCCTCTTCGACAATCTGTAACACGCTGAGCCGCGGGTTAAGCGAGGAGTTGGGGTCCTGAAAGACCACCTGCATGCGAGGACGTACGGGCAGCATCTGGCGGCGGTTCCAGCGGTGCAGCGGCATGCCGTCAAACAGGATTTCGCCCTGTGAGGCAATTAAGCGCAGCAGCGCCAGACCGGTGGTGCTTTTACCCGAGCCGGATTCGCCCACCAGCCCGAGGGATTCGCCCGGGCGCAGCGAGAAGCGGATATTTTTTAACACCGGGTTGCGATCGACAATGCGGCGCAGAATACCTTTGCGGATCGGGAACGAGACGGACAGATCCTCAACGCGCAGCAGCGGCGTGCTGTCAGCGTCGAGGGGAACCGGGTCGCCGGAGGGTTCGCTGTCGAGCAGGCGCTGCGTATAGGGGTGTTGCGGCGCGCTCAGCAGCGTGGACGCCGCATTCTGTTCAACACAGCGGCCGTTTTGCATCACCGCGACGCTGTCGGCCAGCTTTCTCACAATGCTCAGGTTGTGCGTGATAAACAGCAGGCTCATGTTTAGCTCGTCACGCAGGTCCCGCAGCAGCGTCAGTATTTGCGCCTGTACCGTCACGTCCAGCGCCGTTGTGGGCTCGTCGGCAATCAACAGCTCGGGGCGCGTCAGCAGCGCCATGGCGATCATCACGCGCTGGCGTTCGCCGCCGGAGAGCTGATGCGGAAAATCATTCAGCCGTTTGGCCGCATTGCGTATGCCTGTGCGTTCAAGACAATCCAGAATTTCTCCCCGCGCGGCCTCTTTGCGCATCCCACGGTGCAGGGAGAGCACTTCATAGAGCTGTTTTTCCAGGCTGTGCAGCGGGTTAAGCGACACCATCGGCTCCTGAAAGATCATCGCGATTTTGTTGCCGCGAATGCCGCGCAGGGTCTGTTCGTCGGCGTGCAGCAGCGAACGGCCGTGAAAAAGGATATCCCCTTGCGGGTAGCTCACCGGCGGAGAAGGCAGCAGCCGCAGGATGGAGAGCGCCGAGACGCTCTTGCCTGAACCCGACTCACCCACCAGGGCCAGCGTTTCACCGCGCTGGATCTGCAGCGTCAGGTCGCTGACCACGGTGCGCGTCTCATCCTGCTTTGAAAAAGCAATCGACAGGTTATCAATACGGAGCAGGGGCTGGGTCATCTTATACCGCCTTGTTCGGATCAAAGGCATCGCGCACGGCTTCGCCAATAAAAATCAGCAGCGACAGCAGCACGGCCACGGAAAGAAAGGCGGCGATGCCTAACCACGGCGCCTGCAGGTTGTTCTTGCCCTGCAGCAGCAGTTCGCCAAGCGACGGGGAACCCAACGGTAGCCCGAAACCGAGAAAATCCAGTGAGGTGAGGGTGGTGATGGAGCTGCACAGAATAAACGGCAGGAAGGTGAGCGTTGCCACCACGGCGTTGGGCAGCATATGGCGGAAGATGATCCCGCGGTCGCTCACGCCAAGCGCCTGCGCGGCGCGAATATAGTCGAAATTACGGGTGCGCAGAAACTCGGCCCTGACCACACCGACCAGCGCCATCCAGCCGAACAGGACGGTGATGCCTAATAGCCACCAGAAGTTGGGCTGTACGACGCTGGAAAGCAGGATGATCAGAAACAGCGTCGGCATGCCTGACCAGACCTCAATCACCCGCTGGCCCCAGAGGTCAATTTTCCCGCCGTAGTAGCCCTGAATGGCGCCCGCCACGACGCCCATCACGCTGGAGAAGATCGTCAGCATCAGCCCAAAGAGAAGCGAAATACGCGTGCCATACAGGATGCGCGCCAGCACGTCGCCGCCGTTAGCATCCGTTCCCAGCCAGTTTTGCGCGGAGGGCGGGGAAGGGAAGGGGGTCGTGGTGGCGAAGTTAATGCTGTTTGCGCCAAAACGCACCGGCGCCCAGAGCGCCCAGCCGTGCTGCTCAATCTGCTGGCGAAGCCACGGATCCTGATACTCCGCCGGCGTCGCAAACGGGCCGCCAAAGTCGCTTTCGTTGTAATTGGCGATGACCGGCACGTACCAGCGGTCGTTAAAATGCACCAGCAACGGTTTATCGTTAGCGATCAGTTCTGAAAACAGGCTTAAGACAAACAGCACGGCAAAAATCCACAGCGACCAGTAGCCGCGGCGGTTGTGGCGAAAGCGGGCCCAGCGGGCCTGGTTGACGGGGCTTAAACGCGGCATCATCGGCCCTCAAAATCGATTCGGGGATCGACCAGCGTATAGCTGATATCGCTGATGATATTCAGCAGCAGGCCAATCAGGGTGAAAATATAGAGCGTGCCGAACATTACCGGATAATCACGCGACACGGTGGCCTCATAGCCCAGCAGGCCCAGACCGTTAAGCGAGAACATCACCTCTATCAGCAGCGAGCCGGTAAAAAACATACTGATGAACGTGGCCGGAAATCCGGCGATCACCAGCAGCATGGCGTTGCGGAACACGTGCTTCCACATGATCTGCTTCTCGCTCACGCCTTTAGCGCGGGCCGTGACGACGTACTGTTTACGAATTTCATCGAGAAAGGCGTTTTTGGTCAACATGGTCAGGGCCGCAAACCCGCCAATGACCGTGGCCAGAACCGGCAGCGTGATATGCCAGAGGTAGTCGGTGATTTTCTGGTACCAAGGCAGGGAGCTGAAATCGGCGGAGACGAGCCCCCGCAGCGGGAAGAGATCAAAATAACTGCCCCCGGCAAAAAAGACGATCAGCAGAACGGCGAACAGAAACGCCGGGATGGCATAGCCGATAATGATGAACGTGCTGCTCCAGATATCGAACCGGCTGCCGTTGTACACCGCTTTGCGGATCCCAAGCGGTATAGAGACCAGATAGATGATCAGCGTACCCCACAGCCCGAGCGTGATCGAAACCGGCAGGCTTTGCTTGATCAGCGTCAGCACTGACGCACTGCGAAACAGGCTATCGCCAAAATCAAAGCGGATGTAATCCCAGAGCATCTTGAAATAGCGCTCGTGAATCGGTTTATCAAAGCCGTAGCGGTGGGTGATCTCGGCGATCACCTCCGGATCCAGCCCGCGTCCGCCGCGGTAATGGCTTTCGCTGATATTCCCTACGCCAGTTCGCGCATGGCTGGCGCCCATCCCTTCACCGCCGCCGCCCGGCATGCCGCCGCTGTTGCCAAATTCAATGGCGGCAATGGCCTGATCGACCGGCCCACCGGGAGCGATTTGCACGATAAAAAAGTTAATCGTGATGATGGCCCACAGGGTGGGGATGACCAGCAGCAGACGGCGGAGAAGATAGACACCCATGATAATTCCTTATCGCCGCTCAGCGGGAAGACTGGCGGCTTTGTTAACGTCATACCACCAGGTGTCAAAACCCAGAGAATAGACCGGGCGCACGGCAGGCACGGAGAACTTATCCCAGCGCGCAAGGCGATCTTCGCCCATATACCACATCGGCAGCATGTAGTAGTTCCAGGTTAAGACCCTGTCGAGGGCGCGCCCGAGCGGCACGAGCTTGTCTTTATCCCCCTGCGCCGCCACGATTTTCGCAATGAGCGCATCAATCGCCGGGCTTTTTACCCCCGGCGCATTGTACGAGGAGTCGATGTAGCTGGAGGCCCAGGAGATTTGCAGGTCCGAGCTAGGCCACGGCTGCGCGGGCCACAGGCGCTGCATCATGTCGTAATCACGGCTGCGCATGCGGCTGGTGATCTGCGCGTTATCAACCTGGCGAATGTTCATGGTCACGCCCAGCCGCTCAAGGTTGTGCTTAAACGGCAGCACCCACTGGTCGTTGCCCCCGGACGAGAGCAGCAGCTCAAAGCTGAGTGGCTTGCCCGTTTTGGCATCCACACGTTTTTGATTCTTCAGGTACCAGCCTGCGTCATCCAGCAGCTTGCTGGCTTTGAGCAGGTTGTCGCGGTCGTAACCGTCACCCTTCGATGCGGGCGGCTGAAACACCGTTGTAAACACCTCTTGCGGTACCTCTGCTTTAAGGGGGGCCAGCAGAACCAGTTCGTCGGCTTTCGGATAATCGCGCGCGGCGTATTCGGTATTCTGAAAATAGCTGTTGGCGCGGCTATAAGCCCCGTAAAACAGTGCTTTGTTCATCCACTCAAAATCAAAGGCCAGGGAGATGGCTTCCCGCACCCGGCGGTCATTAAATACCGGACGCTGAATATTAAACGCCAGCCAGCGGGTGTCCTGGGCAGATTCATTTTTGTGTTCGTCTTTGACGATATAGCCTTTGGCGAAATTTTTGCCGATATAGCGGGTCGCCCAGTTTTTGGCGCTGCTCTCGACGCGCAAATCGAATGCCCCGGCTTTGAACGCTTCAAACGCCACGTTATCGTCGAGGTAGTAATCATAGCGAAGGGTGTCGAAGTTCCAGCGTCCGCGGTTGACCGGCAGATTGGCCGCCCAATAGTCTTTGACGCGGGAATAAACGACATATTGCCCCATTCGCCAGTCGGTAATGCGGTAGGGGCCGCCAGCCAGAGGAGGCGTTGAAAGCGGGTCGCTCAGCTTATGATTTTTCCAGAACGATTCCGGCATCACCGGCAGCGAGAACAGGCTGAGCATATTCTCTTTGTTCGGTTCGCTCAGCTCAATGCGCACAGTGAGCGGCGCGATGGCTCTGACCGACGCGCCTTTATATACGATGCGGAACTGGGGGACGCCTTCGGTCATGAATTTATGGAAGGTGAACGCAACGTCGCTGGCCTTCACTGGTGTGCCATCGTGAAAACGTGCCCGCGGGTTCAGCGAGATTTCCGCCCAGGCGAAGTTATCGGCGTAACGCACGTTCTCGGCAATGAGCGGATAGTAGCTGCCGGGCTCGTCATCGGAGGTGACAAAGAGCGTATCGTAAAGCGATTCCGTACGCGCGGCTGCCACGCCGCGCAGGGCGTAGCGGTTGAAATTGTCGAAGGTTCCCGTGGCGGAAAGCGTGACCTTACCGCCTTTTGGCGCGGCAGGGTTGACGTAATCGAAGTGCGTAAAATTGACCGCGTATTTCGGCTCGCCAATCACCGCGAAGGCGATATTCTCTTTGATGGTTTGCGCCTGGCTGGACAGGCTCGTGAATGCCAACATCAGCAACATAAAGCGCATAAGCATCTCGCGGCAGCTCCCTCTCTACAGACCGGCTCGGTTAAGCTGAATAATAAGTGACGTCACGGGCAATGTGAAATTAATCGCCTTCGGGCGAAATGTCAGGCCGCCATTCGCGGAACTGCGCCAGCGGCATCGGGCGGCTAATCCAGTATCCCTGCAGGAAGTTAACGCCGTGTTCGCGCAGCCAGGCCGCCTGTTCCGGCGTCTCTACCCCTTCGGCGACGGTCGACATATTCAGTCGTCTTGCCAGCGTCAGAACAGCATCCAGCACCGGCGACGTCACGGTCTCGGTACCGATCGCATTAACAAAACCACGGTCGATTTTGAGGTAGTCCATGGTGAAATGCTCAAGGTAAATCAGCGCGCTGTGGCCGGTACCAAAATCATCAATGGCGATTTCAAACCCTTCGTTATGCAGCCATTCGAAAAGGGTGTTGGCCTCCCGATGGTTGAGCATATCGCGCTCGGTAATTTCCAGCACGATCTGGAAGTAATCCGGCGGCAGCAGGGCTTTGAAGGTGCGCATATCGTCCTTGAAGCTTTCCGCATGCAGATGCCCCGGTGCAATGTTAATACCCACCTTTGCGCCCGGAGGTAACAGCGTTTGTAACACGGGCGCATCGTGAATGATAAGGTCAAAGAGATGCAGCGTCAGCGGGACAATCAGCTTCTGTGCTTCGGCAAAATTGATAAACGCGTCCGGCGGAATTTCCCCCATTGTCGGGTGTTTCCAGCGCATCAGGACTTCGAGCCCGGTCATCCTGAGCGATTTGGCATCGACGACGGGCTGATAAACCACATAAAACTGACCGCGCTTGATAGCGCTTAAAATTTCTTTACCCGGGTTGAGCCGAATGCTGAGGATGTAGTAGTTAAGCGATCCGGCACAAATCCCGCATACCAGCCCGAAGAACAGCGCGTAGAGAATTTCATCGCTGGTCCATGCGTCCGCATACAGGTTGATGGTCAGGGGGAGGTCTTTCAGCGTCGCCGTGCGGACCGGGATGTCATGCAAGTCGCGGGTATGAACCAGCGTGCTGGACCGCGTCGACAAGGCGTTATCGCCGATAATGATAGCGATACCCGCGAACTCGTCCTGGCGCTCAGTATAGAGCAGGTAAGGCGTCAGATTAATATTCACAGAAGTGAACACCCCGCCGTCCTTCACTAATGGGTTGCGGTACCAGATCGCAATCGCAGGTTCATCAGGCAGCATGGGGGTACCCGGAAGCAACGCCATATCGATCTGTTTATTGATGTTCAGCTCAGGTATGAGCGTCTCCATCGGGGCATTCATCGGGCCTGTTGCCGAGGAGCAGAATGCCATCTTGTCCCGGACCAGCAGGAAGGCGCGAACGTTAATGCTGAAGGCCGCGCGTGAGGTGAGTTCCTGGTTGACGTCCTGGCACGTGTTCAGCGTGAGAGGCTGGAGGACATTGACCGCTTTTTTTAGGTCTTCGAAATAGCTCCCCATGTAGGCGCTCACATCATTCACCAGGGTGTCGAATTTGACTTCCCGCTTGTGGTAACTCCACGAAAATTGCAGGGAACCCAGAAGCAGGGCAGTGATGAGACCCGTGATAATACTGAGGATCAGTATTTTACGATTACTGGAAAAGTAGCGGGTGAGCATAGACGTCGTGATTCCTGAAAAGCCGCTTGATGTATTCAGTGTAACGGTGATGTAGCCCCCTGAAACACCAGACAGTAGCTGTATCTCCAGATAAGAGATAGGCTTGAATATATGTCTAACACTAACACCAATTTTGAGATGACCGGGATCCTGTTAGGGCA